>CAMTOK010000012.1 GCA_947074115.1 uncultured Erysipelotrichaceae bacterium
AAAAGACAGATTGGAAACAATCTGTCTTATGAATCATCATCATTTTTTAGAACTTCATCTATGATTCCATAGTCTAAAGCTTCATCAGAATCCATAAAGTAATCTCTTTCTGTATCCTTTTTGATTTTCTTTAATGGCTGACCCGTTCTTTTAGAAAGAATATGATTAAGTCTTTCTTTTTGTTTTAAAATCCTCTTGGTTGATATCTCAATATCTGTTGCTTGTCCTTGAGCACCGCCAAGTGGTTGGTGTATCATAACTTCGCTATTTTCTAAAGCATAGCGTTTACCTTTTTTTCCTGCTGCTAATAAGAATGCACCCATACTTGCAGATAACCCAACACTTATTGTTGACACATCGCACTTAATGTAGTTCATAGTGTCAAAAATAGCGAGTCCGCTTGAAATGGATCCGCCCGGTGAGTTGATATACATGAATATATCCATTGTAGGGTCAACAGATTCTAAATAAAGCAATTGGCTAACAATAGAACTTGACATTTCATCGTTTATTTCCCCACAAAGCATGATTATCCGGTCTTCTAAAAGTCTTGAATAAATATCGTATGAGTATTCTTTTGTGTTTTTTTTAAGAATAACTGTTGGTACAAGATGCATATTAAAACCTCCATAGTTCATTATAGGGTCATTCGTACTAATTATTCATTGAATTCATTTTATTTTTACGAATGAAAAATGGCCCGAGTGCTTAAGATAACATTGGTGGCTTGTCTAATGTTGTCGCTATATGAAATGAATTTTTGGAAGTGTTTACATTTTATATATCGTGTTTTTTCTTGTGAATTTTTTTATATAATGTAATAACTTTTATTGATTTATTCTTTTTAGTAGACTATAATAAAGCCATAAATCAAATCAAGGAGGATGTCAGAAAAATGGCAGTAAAAGTAGCGATTAATGGTTTCGGACGTATCGGACGTCTTGCATTCAGACAAATGTTTGGAGCAGAAGGTTATGAAGTAGTTGCAATCAATGATTTAACAGATCCTAAAATGTTAGCTCACTTATTAAAATATGATTCAGCACAAGGTAGATATGAATTAGCTGATACAGTTGTAGCAGGAGAAGATTCAATTACTGTAGATGGTAAAGAAATCAAAATCTATGCACAAAGAGATGCAGCAAACTTACCATGGGCAGAATTAGATGTAGATGTAGTATTAGAATGTACTGGATTCTATGTATCTAAAGCAAAATCTCAAGCTCATATCGATGCAGGAGCTAAAAAAGTAGTTATCTCAGCACCAGCTGGTGATGATTTACCAACAGTAGTATTCGGAGTAAATGAAGGAATCTTATCAGCAGATGATAACATTATCTCAGCAGCTTCTTGTACAACTAACTGTTTAGCACCAATGGCTGATGCTTTAAATAAATTAGCAGCAATCAAATCAGGTATCATGTTAACAGTACATGCTTACACTGGTGACCAAATGGTATTAGATGGTCCTCACGCTAAAGGTGACTTAAGAAGAGCACGTGCAGCAGCAGTTAATATCGTTCCTAACTCAACAGGAGCAGCTAAAGCAATCGGTTTAGTTATCCCTGAATTAAATGGAAAATTAATTGGTTCAGCACAACGTGTACCTGTACCAACTGGTTCATTAACTATCTTAACAGCAGTTGTTGATGGTGCAGTTACAGTTGAAGAAATCAACGCAGCTATGAAAGCAGCAGCAACTCCATCATTCGGATACACTGAAGAAGAATTAGTATCTTCTGATATTATCGGAATCACTTACGGTTCATTATTTGATGCAACTCAAACAATGGTTAAAGCATGTGATAACGGAACTACTGAAGTTCAAACAGTTGCTTGGTATGATAATGAAAATTCTTATACTTCAAACATGGTTAGAACAATCAAATATTTCGCTGAATTAAGCAAATAATAATGTTTAAAAGGACAACGTCGTTGTCCTTTTTTTATTTTCTATGCGTATTTTTTGATATTTTAAAAAAGATTTGTTATGATACTACAAAGGGGTGAAGATATGGAAGCTTACTTATGGACATTAATAGGGACTGGTGTTGCCTTTTTAGCGACAACATTAGGAAGTGCACTTGTCTACTTTGTTAAAAAAGAAAATAAGAAGATGAATATCTTGAGCCTTGGTTTTGCGAGTGGAATAATGATCGCTGCTGCAGTATGGTCGTTATTGATTCCATCAATAGAAATGGCGAATGATAACATTCTCCCTGTATTAATTGGTTTTTCGTTAGGTGGTTTGTTTCTTTATGGATTAGATCATCTTATTCCGCATCTTCACGCTCATGAAGATGCACCAGAAGGACCAAAAAGTGAAATGAACCGTTCAACAATGATGTTCTTAGCTGTAACCTTACATAATATTCCCGAAGGGATGGCGTTAGGGTTAGCGTTTGCGTTAGGAACACAGGGTGGAAGTTTCTCACTTGTAGGAGCGATGGCGTTAGCAATTGGGATGGCACTGCAAAATTTTCCAGAAGGGATGGCAATATCAATCCCTTTATACCAGCAAGGTAAAACCAAAAATCAAGCATTTGTCATGGGGACACTATCTGGCATAGTTGAACCAATAGCGGGTATTATAACAGTTGTGTTGGTGGGCTCAATTGGACCGTTAATGCCGTATTTCTTATCGTTTGCGGCAGGTGCTATGATTTATGTTGTTGTTGAAGAATTAATACCTGAAAGTCAAAATGGTCATCATGGTCATTTGGGTGTGATTTCTTTTATGATTGGTTTTATGTTAATGATGGTTTTAGACATAACTTTGGGATAAGGAAGAGGAAAAATTATGGACTTACATGAATCTGGAGAAATGTACTTAGAGACAATACTCATGTTGAAAAATCAAAACGAATTTGTTAAATCTATTGATGTTGCACACGCTTTAAATTATTCAAAGCCAAGTGTATCAAGAGCAATGAAATTGTTAAAGGATGCAAACTTAATCGTCGTTGATGATAAAGGATATATTGATTTTACTGAAGAAGGAATCAATAAAGCAAATAAAGTATTAGAGAGGCATCACACAATCAAAGAATTCTTAATGAAGATTGGTGTGACAAGTGAAACGGCTGAAAGCGATGGGTGCCGTTTAGAGCATGTCATTAGTGATGAAACTCATGAATGTATGAAAAAGTTTTTAAAAGGGTTATAAAATAACCCTTTTTTCAAATAAAGAGGCTGTACTGTTATAATTTTATGAAAAATATGTTAGAATATATAGACGAGGTGTAGGAAATGGATCAATTAGAAGAAAAGAAAAGAAGACGATTAAAACGTGAACCCGTTTATGTTTGTCTATGTATTCTATGCTTAATTATTGGTGGTGCAAGTGGATACATTTATGGCAACAAAACAAAGACAGTACAACAACAGGAATATGAAGAAATTTTGGAAATCAAATCTATATTAGAAAGTGGATTTGTCGATACAACAGATAGTGAAACAACGTTGTATGAACGCATGATAGCGGGGATGGTATCAGGAATTGGCGATCGATATACATCATATTTAACAACGAAAGCAGCAATGGAATTAACTTCATCTATTAATGGTTCATTTCAAGGAATTGGTGTGTCATTTACAGTTTTAAAAGAAGGTGCATTGGCGTTAGAAGTGTATCAAGGAACACCAGCAAACCTAGCAGGCGTTCTAGCGGGTGATATCATTACCCATGTTCAAGGAACTTCAATTGCAGGGTATTCATCAGACAAGATCAAAACGACAATTCAAGGTGAAAAAGGGACTGATGTCACACTGCGTTTGTTACGTAATGGTAAAGTTCTTGAACTGACAATGCAAAGAGAAAGTTTAGATACTTCAGCAAGTTATGAAATCAGAGATAATGGAGACAACAAGGTTGGTTACATAAGAATGACAACATTTGGTGAGGGAACAACATCATTAGTTGAAAAAGCATTGATTTCATTTAAAGCTGCAGGTGTTGAAACATTGGTTATTGATTTAAGAGGTAACGGTGGTGGATATTTAACTGCTGCGACGGGTATACTAGATTTACTTGTGGATAAAGACAAAAGAGTTTTAAGTGTAGAATACGGTGATAATAGTGTTCATAATTATGAAACAAGTAATAACCCGAAATACAAATTTACGAATAACTTTATCCTTTGTGATAATGATTCAGCAAGTGCTTCTGAAGTGACTATTGCAGCCTTGACTGAATTAGAAGGATTTAAAACAATTGGAGAAAAAACATTTGGTAAAGGTATTGTTCAAAGTGAAAAGACATTATCAAGTCAAGCCGTTCTTAAGTATACATCTGCGAAGTGGTACACACCTAGTGGGAAGTGTATACAAGGAGAAGGAATTGACGTTGATTATGAGGTGTCACAGACAACGCTTGATCAATTCGGTTACTCACAAATAACAGAATCTTATTCATTTGATCAAGTGAATAAAGATATCTTATTAATGCAAAAGATGTTAATTGAACTTGGTTATCAAGTCGATAGAGAAGATGGTTATTTCTCAAAACAAACTGAAAATGCTTTAAAGGCTTTTGAAAAAGATTATGGATTAAGTACTGATGGTATTTATTCACAAGAAGATGGGTTATATTTATTGAGTGCTATTACTCATAAAATACTCGTCAAAGATAAAGATTTAGCGTATGAAAAAGCCTTATCTTTAATTAAATAGGAGGGCGAGAAATGGAAACATTTCAACTTGTATCAGAGTATAAGCCAATGGGTGATCAGCCAACGGCAATTGATAAACTCGTAAAAGGTATTCATGACAATAAGAAAACACAAGTCTTATTAGGTGGAACAGGAACAGGTAAAACTTTTACTGTCTCTAATGTCATAGCACAAGTGAATAAGCCAACTCTCGTATTAGCGCATAATAAAACTCTTGCAGGTCAGTTATATTCTGAACTCAAAGAGTTTTTTCCGCATAATCGAGTAGAATACTTTGTGTCAAACTTTGATTTTTATCAACCAGAAGCTTATATTCCTAAAAGTGATACTTATATAGATAAAACAGCACAAACAAACTATGAAATAGAAATGTTACGATCATCTTCAATGAACTCGTTACTAGAAAGAAATGATACAATCGTTGTTGCGTCAGTTGCGTCAATTTATGGTTTATCTAATCCAGAACAATACAAAGAGATGTTCTTTTCAGTGCGCGTGGGTCAAGAGATTGACAGACGAGAATTATTAACGTTTCTTGTTGACCGTCAATATCAAAGAAATGATATTGACCAAGTCAAAGGAACATTTAGAGTCCGTGGTGATGTTGTAGAAATCGTGCCTGGGCATACAGAAAAGTGGATAATAAGAGTAGAAATGTTTGGTGATGAAGTGGAAAGAATTAGTGAAGTTGATCCACTCACTGGAAAAATATTAAACAGTTATCCATCATATACAATCTATCCAGCTTATGGATATGTCACAAAAAGAGAACAAATGTTAAAAGCTTGTGAAACAATTAGTGCAGAACTCTTAACACGTTGTCAATATTTTGAAGAGAAAATGTTACCATTAGAGTTAGAGAGAATTGATCACCGCACACGCCATGATGTTGAAATGTTACGAGAAGTCGGAATGTGTCCAGGTATAGAAAATTATTCTCGTCACATAGACGGTAGACAAGAGGGAGAAAGACCATATACTTTAATTGACTATTTCCCCGATGACTTTTTACTCGTTGTTGATGAAAGCCACGTTATGTTACCGCAAATACGCGGCATGTTTAACGGTGACCGTAGTCGAAAGGAAACACTCGTTGAATATGGATTCCGATTACCAAGTGCTTTAGACAATAGACCATTAAAGTTTGAAGAATTTGAAGGATTGATCAATCAAGCCATCTTTGTTTCAGCAACACCAGGTGATTATGAAATTGAGAGTGTCGATGGTGATGTTGTTGAACAAATTATAAGACCGACAGGATTACTTGATCCTATTATAGATATACGTCCAATAGAAAACCAAATCGATGATATTATCGATGAAATTAATGATCGTATAGAAAAAAATGAACGTGTTTTAATTACAACCCTAACAAAAAGAATGGCAGAAGATTTATCTGCATATTTAAAAGAATATGGTTTAAAAGTTGCTTATTTACATTCAGATACAAAAACATTAGAACGTACCGAAATCTTAAGAGATTTACGTGTAGGTAAATATGATGTTCTTATAGGAATTAACTTATTAAGAGAAGGATTAGATTTACCTGAAGTCTCTCTTGTTTGTATTTTAGACGCAGATAAAGAAGGTTTTTTACGTAGTGAACGCTCATTAATTCAGACGATTGGTCGTGCAGCGAGAAATGAACATGGGCGCGTTATTATGTATGCGGATCGGATAACTGATTCTATGCAAAAAGCGATTGATGAAACTCAACGTCGCCGCGATATACAAATAGCTTACAATGAAAAACATGGTATTACACCAACAACAGTTAAAAAAGCAATACGTGATGTTATCCGCGGTAAAGATGAAACGACACAAGGCGTGAGTCTTGTTGAGAAAGCGAAGAAGAAAGATAAGAAATCAAGACAACAATTGGTTGATGATTTAGAAAAAGAAATGAAACAAGCTGCAAAAGATCTTGATTTTGAACGTGCAATGGAATTAAGGGATATCATTATTGAGTTGAAAGGTGAAAACTCATGATATTTAATGAACTCGCAAAAACAATATTTAATGATATAGATCTTCAAGGTGGAAAAGTATATATCGTTGGAGGAAGTGTCAGAGATTATATCTTAAAAAAAGAAACATTTTATGATATAGATGTAGAAATCTATGGACTGTCATATGAATCATTACATGATATCTTAGAAAAATATGGACATGTTTTAACCTTTGGTAAAAGTTTTGCGATCATGCAGTTAGATTGTTTAAAAGGTTATGATTTTGCATTACCAAGAACAGAAAAGAAAATAGGGGATAAACATCAAGACTTTGAAGTCATCGTTGATCCATTCTTACCTATAAATAAAGCAATCCTTAGACGTGATTTAACAATGAATGCACTTATGTATGATGTAAAAGAAGACAAAATTATAGATATGGTTAACGGGATTCAAGATATCCATGACCATATCATTCGCGTCGTACATGAGAGAACGTTTATAGAAGATCCATTACGCATTTTACGCATTGCTCAAATGATGTCACGCTTTTTAATGGAAGTTGATGACAATGCAAAAGCGTTGTGTAAGAAAATGGTTCAACAAGGTATGTTGGAACATTTATCTAAGGAACGCATCTCACAAGAATATAACAAAATGTTGATGGGGGAGAAACCCTCACTTGGTATTCTATTTTTAAATGAAATAGGCGCACTGCCACCCTATTTAAGTATATTAAAAGAGACTGCTCAGAGACTGGATTACCATCCAGAGGGTGATGTGTTAGCACATACATGCTTGGTTGTGGATATCGCAGCGTTGACAAAACACAAAGCAGATCTCCCGTTAAGTTTTATGTGGGGCGCATTATTACACGATATTGGTAAACCCCAAGTGACGAATGAAAAAGGAAGTGCCCCGCTTCATAATGAAGCAGGAGTTGAAGCTTTCAAACACGTTGATCTGATTTTAAATCAGAAAATGAGAAAAGAAGTTGAAACATTTATAATGTATCACATGCATTTGATGAATATGGCAAGACGAAATGCATCAGATCAAAAATATTTACTTTTATTAAAAAAGATTGAAGGAAAGATCACACTTAATGATTTAATATTATTAAGTCGTTGTGATAAACTCGGTAGAGGTGCTGTTTCATATCAACAGTATCAAATGTTTGGTCCTTATATAGAGGATAAGATAAGTCGATTGGGTTCGTCTGCACCTATCCCGCTTATTAATGGACATGATTTAATAGAATTAGGAATAGAATCTCATTCCCTTTTTAGAAAAATTCTCAATGATGCATACACAATGCAATTAGATGGGAAAGATAAGGATGAGATATTAAGGAGTGTGAAAGAAAAGTATGAGACATGATAATATAACAATAAAAGGAGCAAGGGTAAATAACCTTAAGAATATAGATATAGACATCCCAAGAGATCAACTTGTCATTATGACAGGATTATCAGGAAGTGGGAAAACATCACTCGCTTTTGATACAATTTATGCTGAAGGTCAAAGACGTTATGTAGAATCTTTGAGCGCATATGCTAGACAGTTTTTAGGTGGAGTGGAAAAACCTGATGTAGACAGTATTGAAGGTCTTTCACCAGCAATTGCGATTGATCAAAAGACAACATCAAACAATCCAAGATCTACTGTAGGAACAGTGACGGAAATTTTTGACTTTTTAAGACTGTTATATGCTCGCGTTGGACATGCATATTGCCCTACGCATAATGTCAAAATCGATTCACAAACAATCAAACAAATGGTTGATACGATTGACTTATATGAAGATGGTACAAAGTTACAAGTTCTTGCAAGAGTTTGTAAGAGCCAAAAAGGAACACATAAAGATTTATTAGAAGAATTAATGAAAGATGGTTTTGTCAGAGTTAAAGTGGATGGTGAAATGCATCTTTTAGAAGATGAAATTCAATTAGATAAAAATAAGAAGCATACAATTGATATTATTGTTGACCGTATAATAAAAAAAGAAGGATATCGTACACGACTCGCTGATTCACTAGAAGTTGCTCTTAAACATACTGGTGGCGAAGCAATCGTAGAGAATCTTAATGATCAAAGTGAAAAACTCTTTTCTCAACACTTAGCATGTCCACATTGTGGATTTAGTGTCCCTAAGTTAGAACCAAGATTGTTCTCATTTAATAATCCACTAGGTGCTTGTCCTGATTGTAAAGGGTTAGGTGTTAAAAATGAAGTGGATATTGATTTGTTAATCCCAGATAAAAACTTAAGTATCAATCAAGGTGGTATTCGTTATTTTAAAACTTCTGTTGGGACTGATCGTATTGAATGGCAAAGATTCTTAATTTTATGTGAGAATTATGATATAGATTTAGATAAACCATTAAAAGACTTTACGAAAAAAGAAATGGGCGTGATTCTTTATGGTTCAGATCGACCAATTCGTTTCACGATAGAGTCAAGTTCAGGGAACGTCAATCATCAAACAAAATTTATAGAAGGTATTAAAACATTAATCGAAAGACGTTTTACCGAAACATCATCAGCATGGTCTAAAGAATGGTATGCGTCATTTATGGCGGAACACACATGTCCATCATGCGATGGGAGACGTTTAAATCAAGAAGTTTTAAGTGTATTGGTTGCAGGAATCAATATTAGTGAATTTACAGAAATGTCTATTGAAAAGGCACTGTATTTTGTTGATCATATTGAATTATCAGAAATGGAAAAACAAATCGCAAATCTGATTTTAAAAGAAATACATGATCGTTTAACATTTTTAAATGATGTTGGGTTAGGATATCTAACGATGTCAAGACGTGCTGGAGGTTTATCGGGGGGAGAAGCGCAACGTATTCGCCTTGCGACACAAATCGGTTCACGTTTAACAGGTGTTTTATATGTCCTTGATGAACCATCAATTGGGCTACATCAGAGAGATAATGAAAAATTAATACAAACGTTATGCAATATGAGAGATTTAGGAAATAGTGTATTGGTTGTTGAACATGATGAAGATACAATGCGCGCATCAGATTACATTATTGATATTGGACCTGGCGCAGGTGTTCATGGTGGAGAAGTTGTCGCTGCAGGGACGCCAGAAGAAGTGATGAACAATCCAAATTCTATTACGGGGCGTTATCTCAGTGGAGAACTTAAAATTCCAGTACCTAAGAAAAGAAGAAAAGGGAATGGAACGTTTATAGAAGTAAAGGGTGCAAAAGAAAATAACTTAAAGAACCTAAATGTTAAATTTCCTCTTGGAACAATGATCTGTGTCACAGGAGTATCAGGAAGTGGAAAATCGACATTAGTCAATGAAGTCTTATCTAAAGCGTTACGTGCACACGTTTATCACTCTAAAGATAAACCAGGTGCTCATAAAGAAATTATAGGTATGGACAATATTGATAAAGTGATTGAGGTATCACAAGATCCTATTGGGAGAACACCACGTTCTAATCCTGTCACATATACAGGTGTATTTGATGACATTCGTGATCTATTTGCGAAAACTTCAGAAGCAAAATTAAGAGGATATGACAAAGGGCGTTTTTCTTTCAATGTCAAGGGTGGACGTTGTGAGGCATGCCAAGGAGATGGAGTTAAAAGAATCAGTATGCATTTCTTACCAGATGTTTATGTTCCATGTGAAGAATGTAATGGACATAGATATAATGAAGAAACATTACAAGTCACATATAAAGACAAATCAATCTTTGATGTATTAGAAATGACTGTAGAAGATTCAATATCTTTCTTTGATAATTTACCTAAGATCAAACAAAAGTTACAAACGATTGATGATGTTGGATTGGGTTATGTGAAACTTGGACAAAGTGCAACCACTTTATCGGGAGGAGAAGCACAACGTGTCAAATTAGCAAGTGAACTTCAAAAGCGAGCTACAGGAAAAACAATTTATATATTAGATGAACCGACAACAGGTTTACATAGTCATGATGTCGCTAAATTGATTGATGTTTTAAATCGTATAGTTGAACAAGGTGACACAGTGATTGTCATTGAACATAACTTAGATGTCATTAAGGTTTCAGATCATATCATCGATTTGGGATTGGAAGGTGGAGACAATGGTGGTACAATAGTTGTATCAGGGACTCCAGAAAAAGTCGCTAAGAATCAAGAAAGTCATACAGGACGTTTCTTAAGAGAAGTCCTTAAATAGGAGGAATTATGAGCAAATCCGTGAAAGTCAAAGAGATTGTCAAACCACCATTATTTAAACAAGTGACGGGTGATCAATCATCTTTAGAAAGAGAAATAAGTATTGCAGAAATAAACAGACCAGGTTTTGAACTTGCTGGTTTCTTTAAACATACTGATTTTAGGAGAATTATGTTGTTTGGAGAAAAAGAAATGGCCTTTGTAAGAGAAATGAGCAAAGACCATTTAGAAGAACGTTTTGAAAAATTAACAAGTTTAGATACACCATGTATCATTATTGCAAGAGGATACCCTTGCCCAGAATTATTAAAAGAAATCGCAAGTCAAAAGAACTTCCCAATCTTTGAAATAGATCAAGAAACAGGACGTGTACAAATAGATTTAATCAGTGCATTAGATGAAGCGTTAGCGCCAGAAACATTGATCCATGGTGTTTTCTTAAATATTTATGGAAAAGGTGTTGTCATTAGAGGAGATAGCGGTATTGGTAAATCTGAAATTGCATTAGAGTTGATCAAAAAAGGACATCTTCTGATCGCGGATGATGCAATTGAACTTTATCATATAGGGAAACGTATCGTTGGAAAAGCACCAGAAGTTTTAAAGAACTTATTAGAAATAAGAGGAATTGGTGTTATTGATGCATCAAAAATGTTTGGTGTTGCCTCTGTTCTACCGAAAAATAATGTGGATTTAATTATTCAATTAGAAAGATGGTTACCATCAAGAGAATATACACGTTTAGGAATTGAAGAAGATGATGTTGTTGAAGATATTTTAACAGTACAAATTCCTAAAATCGTTGTACCAGTAACAGGTGGAAGAAGTATGTCTGCTATTATTGAAGCAGCAGTTATGAATATGCAATTAAAAGACAGTGGATTTGATTCAAGTAAAGAATTCGTTAATAGAATTCTGGAAAACATAAAGAGTAAATCATGAGTTTATTTCCTAGTTTTGATACCTTTGTTAAAATAGGACCGTTATCTATTCAATGGTATGCGGTACTTATTTTAACAGGGGCATTTATTGCATATCTACTTGGTACACATAGATTTAAGAAGTTAGGATATTCCACTGAGATCTTTTCTGATTATTTCTTCTTACTCATGTTTATAGGGATTGCTGGAGGAAGAATCTGGTATGTCATCTTTACATTTAGTGAGTATTACATTATGAATCCAATTGAAATCTTTGCGGTTTGGCACGGTGGTCTTGCGATTCAAGGTGCAGTTATTGCAGGTTTAATATTTAGTTATTATTTCTTTAAGAAACATGATATTCCATTTTTAGTTGCTGGTGACGCGATAATGCCAGGTGTATTGGTTGCACAAGCATTGGGAAGATGGGGGAATTTCTTTAATCATGAAGCTTATGGAAGTGTCGTTTCATTAGAATTTTTACAGGGATTACATCTTCCTCAATTTATTATTGATAATATGTATATTAAAGGAGCGTATCATCATCCAACATTTCTTTATGAATCAATAGGTAATTTAATCGCTTTCTTTATTATTATTCTTGTCATCAAACGATTCCAAAAATATACTGGAACTCAATTCTTTAGTTATTTTATCCTTTATGGACTTGTAAGAATACCAATTGAAGGGTTAAGAACGGACAGTTTAATGTTAGGACCAATTCGTATGGCACAGTTAACATCTCTTGTGTTTATTCTATTTGGTATTATTGGGATTTGGTATATTTATAAACAAAACAAAGAAGTTCATGATAATGACATAAGTTAACTCTATACTAAATGTGAGGTGAAGCTCATGTACAATGATGCAAAAAAAATTATTCAACAGTATCACGATAAACAAGAAATCTATCGATCGTTAAAAGACGATATCGAGGATATTTGTTCAAGAATTATATCAACACATCGATTTCGTATTTCGAATATGTCTATTCGTATAAAAACAGAAGAGGCATTATTGAAAAAAATCACATATAAAAATAAATATCAGGATATAGACGAAATTACAGACGTTGTTGCTTGTCGTATTATTACATTGTTTGAAGACGATGTAGATGAAATCTTCAAATGCATTCAAGATACATTTGAAGTTGTTGAAGTCAATGACAAAAGAAAAAAGAACTACGAAGATCGTATAGATTTTGGTTACAATTCTCTACATATCTTAGTTAAGTTCAATGAAGAAAGATGTCAGTTAATTGAGTATGCAGATTATAAAAACATAGTCTTTGAACTTCAAATTAGAACAACATTACAACATTCATGGGCAGAGATTGAACATGGATTAGGGTACAAATCACAATATGAAATCCCAAAAGAAATTAGAAGACGATTAACACGTCTTGCGGCTTCTTTAGAATTATTAGATGAAGAATTTGTGAGTATCGCTAAAGATGTTGAAGAATATAATAAGGGTATTGTTCATATAGAAAAAATCTTAAAAACAGATATCAATGTTAACTCATTGGTTCAATATGTGAATACATCACCTAAAATAAATAATTTATTAGAATCTTTGCATAGTCAATATCAGTTTAGATTTGAAAGAGATTCTGAATTAATTTCACAATCTCGCTTAATTCAAAGGTTTCATTATATGGGGTATACTTATATTAATGAATTAGATGATTTTGTTGAAGATCATAAAAAAGAGATAGAGTGGATTTGTCGCGAAAGAGTTGAAAATTTAAAAGAGAAACATGTTCTTAACATTTATCATATTTTAAATTGGATTTCTCTTGTTATTTTAGCGAAAGTTGGATCAAGTGATCCTGAAGACATTTTCTCAAGAGATGTTATTGATAAAATCCATGATTGGACATCTAGTGCCAATGAAACAGTCTCGTAAGATAATCGAAAGATTATCTTTTTTTATTTTGAATTGACATAATACAATAAACATTATATTATTAGTTAGTCTGTGCTAACTTACGGAGGGTTTATGTATTTAAGAAAGAATCAATTAAATAAATTGGAGAAGGTTAAGGATGAACTGATATGTGATTTTTTAACTAGAAGAACAATTAAAGAATTATCAATAAAACATGGTATAGCTGAAACAACACTAAAAATGCAATTTAAAAGTGTTTATGGATTATCAATCTATGAATATTTAAAGACACATAAAATGACTGTTGCGAGTGAACTCTTACTGTCTAGTGAAATGAGTATACTTGAGATTTCAATGCATTTAGGATATAACAATCCAAGTAAGTTCTCTTCAGCATTTAAGAGTATTTATGGTGTAACACCAAAAGCATTTCGATCAGTTGTCTAAATGGAGTGTTTTTTGAACAAATGGAGTAGAAAACACATTTGTTATTCTGTATACTATCTACGAATAAAGCCTGAGGGCTTATCTATTTTATACATAGGTTAGCGATTGCTAACTTTAAGGAGTTAGGGAAAGTGAAAAAAATATTATTAGTTATATTTATGTTGTTTGTATCGATACAAACAACACAAGCATTTGATTTTTCGAGTGTTAAAGAAGGTGAATACAAGTTAAGCGCATCTTTATCATGTTATGTTCACGCGATGGGTGGTATTGAATTTGGAGCCAATTTGTTAGAAAGTGCTCATCTTAAAGTAGCGGGTAACGGTGACAAATCGATTGTTCTTAATCTTGGGAAAAGTTCGGTTACAATCTATAACATTGAATGTGATGTTTTTGTAGATGCTTCGCCAAATACACAAGGGACGACAAATCCATCCGCAGGAACAATTGGTCTGTATCAAAATGGAAGTCTTATAACAAGTGGGATTCGTTATACACTGAGTTCAGATACAGCATTAAACGCTGCTGGAGAAAGTGTTAAGTATGTTAAACAAATCGTTATACCTATATCAAGTCAATCTAACACTTATGATTTGACTTTGTATATCAACTCAAATGTTATGGGTGTTCAATTTGGCGCAATAGACAATGATTATAAAGGAACGCTCACGATAGATTGGTCAAAAATATCCGCACTGAATTCAACAACGCAAAGTGGAATGATTTCAACGCAACAAAACACGTCAAATCAATCAACGGATCAATCGGTTGAAGATTTAAATGAGGAAGCGGATGTTCAAGAAGAAAGTGGTTTGATAGAGAGGGATGAAAATGATGGGTTAAATGTTTATTTTGCAGACAGTGCTGATGAAGATCAGCAAATGACTGTTTATATTAATCAAAATACATTACTCATTATGACAGTGATCTCCGGGTTATTTATTTTTATTGGGGTCCTATGTTTATTAGTTCCAATGGTTATAAACAGAAAGGAAACTAAGAATGAAAAAGATTAAATTAATTATGGTATTGTGCATAAGTGTTCTCACACTATCAGGGTGTGGATTAAAAAATAAAGTAGACATACCAGAAGATCAAAATATAAAAATAGTCGCAACATCACCTGTATTGTGCGATATCCTTAATGCATTAGGATATATGAATGTTGTTGGTGTTCCAGAAACAAGTGAAGAATTACCCGTTGCATATAGAAATGTCCAAAGTGTGGGATCACCTATGAGTCCAGATTTAGAAATAATTAAAAGTTTAAATCCTGATTTGGTACTATCACCACAATCATTAGAAGACAGTTTAAGTCAGCAATATTTAAAAGCAGGTATCAATTCAGCTTTTCTTGATTTGAGTACAGTGGAAGGTATGTATAAGGGGATTGTGTCATTAGGTAATTTATTAGATTGTCAAGATGCTGCAAAGATATTAAATGATGATTATAAACTCTATATGGAAAATTTAAAACAAAAACAAATAGATGAAAAAGTTCTCTTGATAATGGCATTCCCAGATGGATTCTATTTGGGTGGAACAAGTCATTCATATGTAGGGCATTTGGTTGAAATGGCAGGATATACAAATGTGTATGGTACAAATACTGTTACAGATAGTACTGGGTTTGTGAGTTTAAATCCTGAGGATATGTTAAAACAGAATCCTGACAAGATATTGGTCTTCGCTCATTATAATGAAGACGCAGCATTTGATTATATGAAAAATGAAATATCTACACAAAAGTCATGGAGTTTCTTTAACGCTGTAAAGAATGATGAGGTTTATTACTTACCTTCATCACATTTTGGAATGAGTTGTACACTTGACTGGGATCAAAGCTTAGTGTACTTGATGGAGTTATTAAATCAATGATGTTAAATAATATAAAAAAATATAAATCTGTCATTCTTTATCTATTCACAACTTTATTACTTTGTGGATTGATACTCTACGCTATGAAATCCGGAGGGATTGAAATTGGGTTTAAAGAGTTGTGGAATGGGTTGTTTGTCGAATATGATGCCCGTGTTGATGTCATATTCGAAATGAGATTTCCAAGAATAATCGTCGCTATTCTCGCTGGAGCACTTATGTCAATGTCTGGTGTTTTGTTACAGGCTGTTATGAGAAATCCATTAGCTGATCCTGGTATTATGGGAATTAATGCTGGAAGTGCGTTTGTGACTGTTATCGTATTGGCTTTATTTCCTACGCTTGCAGGGTTTACACCCATTGTTGCGTTTGTTGGTGGGATGATTGCATTTGGAATCGTATATTTCCTCGCCTATGACAAAGGGATAAGTCCTATGAAACTTGTCCTTGTCGGTGTTGGAGTAGAAGCAATCTTTAGTGCTTTATATAAAGGGATAGACGCTTTTACTCGCGGTGGTTATAGCAATGTTGCCAATCTTATTGACGCTAATATTTCGCTGAAAGATTGGAATGATGTCACAGTTCTTTGTATTTACGCTTTGATTGTGATTCTATTAGTTATCCTAATTGCTCCTCGTTGTGACTATCTATTGCTTAGTGATGCGACAACACGTTCACTTGGAATTGATATCCACAAAATGAGAATGATTGTCTCAATTATAGCGGTTTTGATGGCTTCTGTTTTTACTGCAATTGTAGGGACTGTCAGTTTTCTAGGGTTGGTTGTGCCACACCTTGCAAGAATACTGGTAGGGAGTCAACATAAACGACTCTTACCATATAGCGCATTGCTAGGGGCAACAATCTTCTTATTTGCAGATACGGTTGGAAGAATGATTGCCTATCCATATGAAATCAGTTCTTCTATCATAATGGGACTGATTGGTGCACCATTATTCTTATATTTACTAAAAAGGAAAAGTGATATATATGAATCATAATGCCTTTACATTAAAACGTGTTTGTTTTGAATATGATGAAAGCACACAAATATTTAAACATTTAGATTTATCAATTCAGTCAGGTAAAATAATTGGCATCCTAGGTGAAAATGGGTGTGGAAAATCAACATTATTCAAATTGTTAACAAAACAAGAGGAAATAAAGAGTGGAACAATTGAAATGAATGAACAAGATATAACACTCTATAAAAATAAAGAGTATTCAAAGATGGTATCGGTCGTTCATCAATATAACCAAGCGCCGCGTGATATAACGGTCAAAGATCTTGTTTCATATGGAAGAACTCCATATCAAAAAGGTTTGTTTCCTTCGCTGAGTCAAGAAGACTATAATCTGATTGAAACAGCAATGGAAGATACTGATTTAATTGACTTGAAAGACAAAAGAGTAAGTGAATTGTCGGGTGGTCAAAGGCAAAGGGTATGGCTCGCTATGGCACTTGCTCAAAACACAAACATATTATTGTTAGATGAAATGACAACTTATTTAGATATAAAACATCAATTAGATATTTTAAATCTCATTAAAGAACGTCATGATGATACGAAAACAACAATAGTGATATTGCACGATATCAATCAAGCGATTGAGTATTGTGATGAACTTATACTATTGAAAAAAGGGCAAGTCGTTGCCCAAGGGAAAACAAATGAAATCATCAATGAATCATTGTTAGAAGAAGTCTTTGATATTCAAACAAAAATCATTGATGTTGAAGAAACGAAAATGTGCTTATTTAGAAGAACAAGGGAAGGTGTATAAATGAAAACTCAATATATAAGGTTAATAGGGTGTGTGAGTTTGGCTATAGGATTCACATGCTTGTTGTGCACAATGGTTTTCTATATGTTTGGAGGTTACTTATTTAATGGTGTCAATTTCGAATTAGAGCCCGAACAAACTGTTATATTATCAGCGGATATGGAAGCAAATATCAGCATTCCAGGTTTCGAAACGATGACTATACCAGAGAATCAAAAAACAGTACAAACAACATTGTATAATCCAGAATCAAATTCTTGTTACTTTCAAATAAGTTTGGTACTCGAGTCTGGAGAAGTGATTTATCAATCTAAACTTGTTCAACCAGGACAATATTTGTATGAGATTGAATTAAATAGAGGTTTAAAACAAGGGGAGTATAAAGTGACCATCGTGTATGAAACATTTTCGATGGAAAATTATGCACAGTTAAATGGCGCAAAAGTACCATTTCAACTGATCGTTCAATAGGTTTTAAAGCGAAAGCTTAAATATATAAGGAGGAAAAATAAATGAAAAAAGTTTTATTGAAAATGACAAGTGCTCTTATGGCTCTTGCATTGGTATTTGGTTTGGTGAATACACCAGTTCACGCAATTGATAGTGATTCATTAGAAGAGGGACGTTATACTATTGGTGCAAGTTTAAGTTGTTATGTGAATGCAATGGGAGGAATAGAATTTGGGACTGCTATTTACGATTCAGCAAGAATTGATGTTGATTCAAATGGTGAGATTCAGATCACAATTAATCTAAAAAGTGGTTCAATCAGTATATACGGTGTTAAAGCGTCGATGTATGTTGATCCTCAAGGTATCGTTCAATACCATGATGGAGTAACTTGGGTTGATTCAGAACATACTACATATGACGAAGATGGAACTATTATTGTATCATCTATGACTTTGCCGGTGTCAAAAGATATTTCTGTGTATAACTTAGGATTAAAAATCGAAAGTACAATGATGGGTTCACAATTTGGTGGTGAAGGTGCTTCAAGAGAAGCAATCTTAACATTAGATTGGTCGGACTTAACAAAAATTATGGACGCTGATGAAGTGACAACTCAAAGTTCACAAGTATCATATAATATTAGTGGTTCATATGAAGTTTCAATTCCCTCAACTATTCAAGTTGACACGTTGACGAATACTGCTGATTATACTGTTGAAGCTAACAATTTTGTATTAGGGTCACAAGCGTATGTTAAGGTAACAACTGAACAAAGTGGAAGTTTATCAAATGGAACAACATCTTTATCATTTACTAATGGGTTAGATGGAACAACATTAAGAAAAACAGGTGATGTTTTAAATGGTCAAATTGTGATTGCAGAAACACCATCTCAAACAGGAAATTATATTGGAACTGTTGATTTCAACATTGAATATTATTCAGGACAATAAAAAAAGATTCGCTTCGTAAAGAAGCGAATTTTTATGTGATTAAACCATCAACAAAACTAATAGGGAAACCAAACAAAATACCAGTGTTTGGTTTATTGATATCACCAACAACATCATTAACAGTTTTTCTTAAGATATCGACTTGTTCATTATGAACGATAAAAAATAAGACTTTGTTTTGTGGTAAAGGATCATCTAAGAACAATCTTAGTGAACCGAGGATATAACTTTCTACGGATTCCTCAAGTGATTTCACCATTCCAGTTCCATCCATGATTGTACCACCTTTAATACCTGCTTTATTTAAACGACTTAACAAATCATCTAAACATTCTATTTTATTTAAGACTAAAAATATTGCATGCATATTAACCACCCCTTCTTATATTATACGAGTGTTTTTATATTATTTCTAGTTATTCCCATAATTTTAGTATATAATATGGTATCAAAGGGGTGAATGATATGAATTATAAATTTGCAGATAGAATGATGACAATTAAAGCATCAGCAATTAGAGAAATATTAAAGGCGACAGCTGATCCTCAAATGATCAGTTTTGCAGGGGGAAATCCGGCTGTGGATGCTTTTCCAGTAGAAGAAATAAAGAGAATATCAGCTGAATTATTTGAAACTGATCCTGTCAGTATTCTTCAATACGGAATAACTGAAGGGGATAAAGACTGTTTAGAAGAAGCGTTAAAATTCTTTAATAGACACGAATGTGTCGTAAGAGAATTTGATAAAGCAATTATGACATCTGGTTCACAACAAATCATGGAGTTTGCTGCTAAATGTTTATGTAATGAAGGTGATGTTATCCTTTGTGAAAATCCAAGTTTTTTAGGTGCATTAAATGCATTTAAATCAGAAGGCGCAATCTTACAAGGAATTGACTATAAACAGGGTGAAATTAACGTTGTAGACGTTGAAAATAAAATAAAGGAATTAGATCCAAAATTTATATATGTTATTCCTAACTATCAAAATCCAACGGGAATGACTATGTCACGAAAAAGTAGACAGGCATTATTAGAACTTGCAGTGAAATATGATTTATTAATATTAGAAGACAATCCATATGGTGATTTAAGATTTGAGGGTGATGCTATTCCATCTATTAAATCAATGGATGAAACAGGGCATGTTATTTATGCAGCAAGTTTATCTAAAATCTTAGCACCAGGAATGAGGCTTGCTTGTTGTATTGCACCGTCTGAAGTTATTGAGAAGTTTGTTGTTTGTAAACAAGCAAGTGATGTTCATTCAAATTTATGGTCACAAAAAGTTATGGCCAAATATTTAAAAGAGTGTGATATAGAAAAACATATAGAAAGAATACAAAAAATCTATAAACAAAAATGTGATCTTATGTATTCAGAAATGAAAAGAGAATTCCATAAAGATGTTGAGTTTGAAAAACCAACAGGTGGTATGTTTATTTGGGTCACACTTCCAAAACATATCAATATGAATGAATTTGTCAAAGCAGCGTTAGAAAAGAAAGTCGCTGTCGTTCCAGGAAATGCATTTTTAGATGATGATACAAAAGAATGTCATAGCTTTAGAATGAACTTTTCAACACCAACTGATGAAAAAATCAAGCAAGGTGTAAAAATATTAGGAGAATTAAGTCATAAAATGAACTAGTCCTGCATATTATTGGTTTAGGCTGATAGGAGGAAAGTTATGTTATATATTAATATTATTTCTTCTAAAACACTAACTCTTAAACAAAAAAGATCAATGTACAACAAAATGTCACATGTCTTGAAAGGTCACAGTGAACAAGTTGTTTTACATGTCGAAGATGATCAAGCAATTTTCTGTGTGGAAGGAGAAGATTGTGTCATTTGTCAAATTCGCTTATGTCCTCTTATTGATAATAAAGATGATTTAAGTGAACAATTAAAATGTGTTATAGAAGAAGTGACTCATCTTACTAAGAGTCAAATCTGTATGAGTTTGAATTAGGTCGAAAGACCTTTTTTATTTTTTTATAAAAAGCTATTGCATAAATATAATATGTGTGTTATTATATTTAAGCATTAAAGTGCTTGAATAGCTCAGTTGGTAGAGCATTCGGCTGTTAACCGAACGGTCGTAGGTTCGAGTCCTACTTCAAGCGCCATGGCCCGTTGGAGAAACGGTTAACTCACATGCCTTTCACGCATGCATTCACGGGTTCGAATCCCGTACGGGTCACCATGGGGGTTTAGCTCAGTTGGGAGAGCATCTGCCTTACAAGCAGAGGGTCAGCGGTTCGAGCCCGTTAACCCCCACCATTTTTTTATTTATAAACACGAAATGCCGACTTAGCTCAATTGGTAGAGCAACTGACTTGTAATCAGTAGGTTGAGGGTTCAAGTCCTTTAGTCGGCACCATTTCGACCCGCTAGCTCAGTCGGTAGAGCATCTGACTTTTAATCAGAGGGTCAGGCGTTCGAGTCGCCTGCGGGTCACCATTTTAGATATGCGGATGTGGTGAAACTGGCAGACACGCTAGACTTAGGATCTAGTGCTTCGGCGTGCAGGTTCAAGTCCTGTCATCCGCACCATCGAGAACGACACCGAATATTCGGTGTTTTTTTATATATGTACCGTCGTCAAATAACGACAAAAAACACGAAATGAAAACAATTCTTTATTTATTTCCATGTTTTACTAATTTCTCATTGACAATTGAAAGCGGTTTAATTAAAATTGTCATGTTATTTATGAGAGGGAAAAATATGAGAAAGATTTTACGGCATGAGTATTTAGATGAATTGTTAAAATTCGTCAAAAGGAGTAACAAAGGTCTAAGTTTGCTGTCAATTGAAGGGTTTATTCTGGAACAAAATCAACCTACAATTGTATTAGAAGATTTGCTACTCAGTATTGGTGCAGAAAAACAATATTTAAAACAACTCTTTTTTTGTTTAAAATATTTATGTGGGTTTATATTTTTATTAACGATTATGGTTACGCTCAACGCAGTAATTTATAATGCACCAGTCCGATATATCTTTATGTTAGATTTATCGTGGAAACTAATCGTCATAGTGCTTATAGGAGCATATTGTATTCACAAACAAAAGTTATTGAATTATATTGAGGATGCATTAGATTATATAGACGAGAATAAAGGGACTTCTTTTTAAGAAGTCCCTTTATTTATTGGTAAACAAACTTTAGCGATAAACTCATGATCATAACTTTTTAGAATCAATGTACCTTTGTAGTGATCAAGTAGTTTTATTGTGTTCTGTAAACCATATCCATGATTTTTAGAATCCAACTTAGTTGTTTTAAATGTCCCCTCTAAGCAGTCTCTTTTCACTGCAGAATTTTCAAAACAAATAAACATGTAATCATCTGTCTTCTTTAAACTAATTTTTATTGTCTTTCTTTTTCCTTCACAGTTTTCAATCGCATTTTGGATAAGGTTTCCAAATATGATAAACTGATCAGAAGGAGAGAGCGGGATATCTTGATCTATATTTAATATAATCATTGTGACATCTTTTGTTTGTTCTTTATATTGGTTAAGTAAAAAGTCAATTGTTTCATTACCTGATAGAACAGTATGTGTTATATCTTGAATATTGTTTAATTCATTTTGTAGTAATGACACTGCACTTTGTATGTTTTCTTGATTAAGTTCATAAAGAACATGATGACAAACATGTTTTAAATCATGTTTAATTCTTTTTGATTCTTCTAATGTTTCTTTGATCATCTCATAACTTTGTTTTTGTTGTAAGAGAATTTGGTTTTGAAGTTTTGTTTCATATGTTTGTTTAGACTCTAAAGTAAAAGCTTTTACAAGTACCATAGTGAATATAGAGAGAGCGATTAAGTAAATAACAATGATAATGAGATGAGATGCCTTAAAAAAGATCATTTCAAAGACAAGACTAAACAATTGATTAATAATAATGATAACTATATAAAACAAATAACTTACCTTTTTATTGTATTGACTTGATGCAATAAGAATCTTAGAAAGAACGATAGTTAAAAACAAAAAGAGAATTTTAGATATAATAATAAGAGTTTTAAAGGATATATATCCTTGTAATGCAAAGTTATATGCTAATAAAGAGAGTGAATTCGCTATATTTAAGACAATCAGGGGTAGTGTTGAAATTAATATGTTTTTTAATGATAATCCCTTAGATATTGAGGTTGCATATAAAAATATAATAATATAATCAATAACGTTACTTATAGAGTAGGGGAATGAATAATAAGTTTGTGTGATCATACTGATTGTTAAACACAATGTATAAACAAAATATTTTGAATATCTTTTGTCTTCGCATGCTATTTTAATAAATAAAAGAACTGTTCCTGCTTGAATAATGTTTTTAAAAATATCAAATAGACTCATTATAAGTCACTCGTATATTGAAGATATGATTCTTTAACAGTATTCTTTTTAGCACGACTAATTGGGATATAGTGACTTTGTATATAGAGTCCATTTTGTTCAAGATGTGATACTTTTGTAAGATTAACTAAGTATGATTGATGAACTCTACACATTTGAGGAGCATTGATCATACTTTCTATTTCATTAAGCTTATTCCATATAATGACCTGATTATTTTTAGTATGCAATGTACATCTATGATTGTGTGATTCGATATAATCTATATCATTCACCTTAATCTTTATAAGTCCTGCAGTTGATTTAAATTCAATTGTTTTATCTACCAAAATGTAATATTTTTCTAATGCACGGACTGTTTGTGCTATAGAATCAATAAAGAGTTCTTTTTTTATAAATTGAAATGGGTGAGCTTGGAATGAATCAAAAACAAGGTCATCTCTATGAGTTATGAAGATTAATTTAGATAATGGATATTTAATATAGATTTCATTTGCGAGTTGAATACCGTTTTTAGGCATTTCTATATCTATAAAGATTATGTCATATGAAATTGAAAAATCATAAAGAAAAGGATCATTTAATGATGTTATTTCAACATCAAGAGATGTTTGTTGAAACTCTTTTTGTATATGAGAAGAGATAAGTTCTAGTTCTTGTGTATTATCATCTATAATTATGATTTTTTTCATAATATCACCACCTAAAAAGATAATAACATAAAATATTTTATATATATACAAAATATGTAGTAAAATTACTGAAAATGTAAAGTGTATTAAGTTTTAAATGCTTTTATTGTATATTATAGGAGATGTCGTAGCTTATTGAGGGGAGGTTTGTGATAAAGCAAACAGAATATTTATAGGCACGTTTTTATAAATTTCTTGAGCAGTTTCATTTACGATTGATAGTTATAATAGAGTGTGTATAACTCTCTATTTATTAAAACATAATACCAAATATGAAATGGTTATAAAAAATGCATAATGTCCTACATGAATTGCTTATTTCTTTATCTATTCCTTATAACAAAGAGACCGATAATAATATCATTCCTATATTTTCTCTGCTTAATGATTGTGTAATATTGCCCTGTTATGCAATCAAATAAAGATATGAGGTTTTTCCTATGTTGATCAATAAGTGAATAGATAAGCATGTCTGGTTTTTATAATAAGAGATATGATACTAAGTCATGATTGTTAGTCATATAACAGTTTCATGAGTGATTATGTTCAACATCGTATTTATACTTTGTTTTCTTTAACATAACTTAAGCAACTTGTCGTCAGTTCGTTTAGGTAAAGACCCTATTTGTCATCGCCAAGATAAATTGATTCTTCATATCTGCCAATTGTGAAGAGCCCGTCAATAATCGGCATCAAAAAAGACCTTAGAGTGAGTTTATCCCATTCTAAGGTCACTTTTATATTATAAGAAAGAATCTTCCCATATCTGAATTTCTCTTTTTGCGCTTTCATGAGAATCTGAAGCGTGTATAACGTTATGAACAAGTCTATTATCAATAGAAGCCTTTTCATAATTGTCATCACTAAATTCATGACGGATTGTTCCTTCTTTTGCGTCTGCAGGATTTGTTTTACCTACAATAGCACGAGTATAGTCTATAATGTCCTCTGGTCCATCGTATTCAACGATCATAGGCATTATTTTTTTATTTCCATAGAAATAAAAGGTATTAAACATTTTACCTACAAAATCGAATTCTGGGCCTTTTTCATCAATAACTTGATGATAATGACTGAGTAATGTTTTCATCACATGAATATCAACATCAAGTTCTTGTGACTTAATAATACGAATACCATGAGATGTGAGAACATCTAAAATCTTATCTTTGTTTTGGAATGCATCAGGTTTTAACATTAAAAAAGTTTTGCTCATATGGTGCTCCTTTACAATATTTATGACATAATTATAACAAATATTTTATGTAATGTATACGCTTACATAAATATATATAAATGATTAGGGGTTAGGGGTCATTGTCTTTTGTTTTTAATTGTTATAAGTTATGAATTCATTCGATAAACAAAAGACAATTAAGTATAAAGATTGTGTTTTCAACAAATAATAAAATTGTTTATACAAATCAGTTAATAGTGAAAACGAAGATGTCATTGGAAAAAGATTATAACCATAAATAATGAATTTATTCAAAAATAAATAAATAATCCTCCAAAACATGCACAACATGTTAGTGAAGGATCAATAGATTATAAATAATGATATGTGTGTTCTAATGGTGAAGATAAGAAGAAATCGACAGATGATTTCGCTGAATCCAAATCCATATATGTATAATTACCACATTCTTCTGCACTTGCACCTGGAATAGAGTCTGTCCAATTTTTAATTTTTAAAAAAGTCTCTAAAACAATATCAGTTGCTTCTTTAAGTGATGTGTCTTTCATGATTAAATAAAAACCAGTCATACATCCCATAGGTCCAAAATAAAGAACTTGATCTTTATGGATGCCATTTCTTAGTAGAGTTGCTCCTATATGTTCAATTGTATGTGCAGCTTCTGGCTTTAATGGTTGATCTTGATTTGGTGTACACATCCTAATATCAAATGTTGTATAATCACCGTCTTGTCTAGAGACGTAAATGCCTTTATTTAATTGTGTATGATCTACACTAAAACTTGTTATTCTTTCCATAAATATCTCCTTTGTATGAATATAATATAACATATAAAATTGATTATGAAATTTATAAATATTAAATTTAAAAATAAAATTCATAAAATTTTAAATAATTTTATGAATAGGATACATAATATAGTGATGGGAGTGAAGAAAAATGAAAAATTTGTTTATTATATGTCTTCTTTCTACAATGATTGTTAATCCGGTTATTGAAGAGGGTACTCCTGATATCATGGGGCAAGTGATTGATGTTTTTTATACCCAAGGTGACAAACATGATACGGCAGAGTACATATGTGATACACAAGTTGAACTTGCTGGATCTATTAAGTGATGAATTTATAGGTAAACCTAAAGAGGTTTACCTTTTTATTTATTTAGAGTATAGATGTATTAAAATTTGGAAAAATAGGAATAGGTGGTGATCTCATGAAAAAAATATGTTTATTTATTGTTTGTATTATTCTTTTGTGTTCATGTCAAAATACAAATCAATCGATATTAAATGATCTCTTAATTGTGAGTGCTGGTCCTAATAGAGGGAATCAAGATGTAAATATTACGGATTATAGACTTTATAATAAAGGGTCACAAGTCATAGAGTATTTTAATGTGAGGTTGCCTTACGAAAATTATTATGACTATGTTACACACTCTGTTCTTTATATTCCTTATCCTGTTACTGAGGGAGAAGAAGGTAAATCAGTTATTTATGCTTATGATTTAGATTCTCAGGTCAAGACAGTCTTTATGGAAGGTGAACAAGTTCCAACTGGAAAACTTTATCCTAGAAAAAGTGATCTCATTTATTTATCAGGTAAAAATCAAACAATTCTTTGTCGTTATGATCGACAAACAAAAGAATCAATATCATATCATTTAGATAATGAGAAAAGCTACATTCATCAAATTATTGAAGATCCAATAAGTGAATATTTATATATTATGGTTCATGATGAGTCTGAAGAAGATGTAAAACAACAATTATATATATTTAAAGAACAACAATTGAGTTTATTACATGAGTTTGATACTGAAGGTTATATTGAATTTGATGTCACTAATGGTGAATTATTATATTATACTGAAACATTTACAAATGAGTATAAAGAAGTTTCTAAAATAGGGTATAGCTTTGATTTAGAATTAAAAAATATTGCAAAGATTATTGATTATCCTATAAATAAGAATATGCTTTATGTTTCAAATACAGGAGATCTTATCTATTATGTTGAAGACAATATCTTAAAAACGTTTCATGTTTATGATAACATCACAACATTTATTGATTGGGATCAAATGCTTTATTCTTCAAATACGTTTTATATTTATTCAAAAAATAATATGAATGATAAGTGAACCCCATTATGAGAACGTTTCATTTATGGAGGTTCATTTTTTTTATGGTTTGCTATATAAATTGTTTTTCATATCTTGATATTATATCATTCATTAATTTTATTTATTGTATAATTAATGAAAGGAGAAAGAAAATGACACAATCAATAGACCAAGTATTAAAGAAAGCCCAAGTTATATTAAAAGATGAACCGAAATTATTAAAGATGTTTGAACAATGCTTTGTTTCTACAATAGAAACAACATTACAAAAGATTAATGATGATGAAACTTTTGTAATAACAGGTGATATACCTGCAATGTGGTTAAGAGATTCATCTGCACAAGTGAATCATTATTTACCATTTGTTAAGGAAGATGAAGAATTGTCTTTATTAATAAAAGGATTAATACAAAAACAAATGACTTGTATTTTATTAGATCCATATGCAAATGCTTTTAATCAGTCGCCTGTATATGAAAGAGAGTATTATGATCAAACAGATATGAATCCTTATATATGGGAGAGAAAATATGAAGTTGATTCATTATGTTATCCTGTGAAATTAGCTTATCAATATTATAAGGAAAGTGGTAATCTTGATATATTTACAAATGAATTTCATCAAGCGATGCATGTGATTGTTGATACTTTTATAGTTGAACAAAATCATGAGAATTCTACATATAGATTTGAAAGACCAATCGCAAGAGAATGGGATAGGGAAGAAACGGAAACATTAAAACGTAAAGGGAAGGGACTTCCTGTTAATGAAACGGGAATGACATGGAGTGCATTTAGGCCAAGTGATGATGCGTGTCAGTTTAATTATTTAATACCTGCTAATATGTTTGCGAGTGTCATTTTAGAGTATATAAAAGAGTTTTCTCTTGATATTTTTAATGATAAAATTTTATATGAGAAAACAAGACAACTTAAATGGGATATTGACTATGGGTTAAAATGTTACGCAGTATGCAATCACCCTAGATTTGGGCAAGTCTATGCTTATGAAACAGATGGGTATGGAAATTACTGTTTAATGGATGATGCGAATGTTCCATCACTATTATCACTACCGTATTTAGGGTATTGTAAGGCAAGTGATCCTATTTATCAAAATACACGAAAGTTTATTTTGAGTCATGAAAATCCTTATTATTATGAAGGGACTTGTGCTAAAGGGATAGGGAGTCCACATACTCCAGAAAACTATATATGGCATATCGCTTTATCTATGCAAGGGTTAACGGGAACGACAAAAGAAGCACTGGAAATAATAAAAACAATTATGGCAACAGACAATGGTGAATGTTTTACTCATGAAGGTTTTGATAAAGATGATCATACTCAATATACAAGACCTTGGTTTGCATGGTCAAATTCATTATTTGCGGAATTAGTCTATAAAACATATTTTAAATAATGGAATCTTAAAGGTCAGTATTTATATTTTTAAGTTATTTGATTTTTTTTCGTAAAATCTCTTTACAAACGACAAATAATCTTATATAATCGTACTTGCCTTTAAGGTATATGGCGACCGTGGTGAAGTGGTTAACACACCAGATTGTGGCTCTGGCATTCGTGGGTTCGATTCCCATCGGTCGCCCCATTTAAAATTAAGGCGAAACTAAATAAATTACAAAAGGTGATTATAGGAAACTATGATCACCTTTTTTATGTTTTCATAGCAGATCAAAATTGAAAAAATTCATTATTTATACAACAAAGGAACTTTGTTGTTAATTGAACTAAATAAATTAAATTACCTTCTTAATGAATATATCAAAGTTACTTTGATGTTTATTGAGTGGTATATGCGGAGCAGGGAGAAGCAGAAATGATTAAAATAAGAAATATGTAAACTATGAAGCGATATATGATTCTAATGATATATGGGCATGGATCTTTTATTAAGTCATACCAACTAGCACCAGCCATTGATATATCTGTAAAATCCCATAAACTTCTAGTTGGCACTTCTTTTTCAATATAATAATTTAATTCCTTTGATAAATCGTTTGGTTCATTTGCAAAAACATAGAGACTTGAAAAGGATAGGATAAATGCAGACAATAGTATAATTACTAATTTTTCATTTTATTCATAAATAATCCTCATTTCTTTGTGTGATTTGCATGGCTATATATGAGCTTTATTATATTTTAAAACAAGTGTAAAGAAATTATGAAGATACTCTAGGTAATGTTTGTAAAAGGCGTAGCATAGCGGAGTACTATTTACCTTTTAAAAACTCACAAAACACAAAAGCTACCTCAAGGGGAGGTGGTGTAATTTACCATGGACATGTAGCAAAAAGATTGTATTTTGTTGTATGACAAATGGTAATCGCTTCAGCGTTAAAATTAAATTATCAATACCAAAAATTGGTAACGCAATATTGACGCATAATTTCCCAAAATGTATAATGTATGTATGAAAACGTTTCAAAAATAAAAAAGGAGGTTTAAGTCATGAATTTCAAAAAAGTTTTTTTGTGTGTGTCTTGTTTGTATCTTCATGTTAAATACCTCTCAAGTTTATGCGTTTGAAACAGAGCCAGCTATTCAGCCTAGATATATAGCAAGTTGTTATGGAGGTGGTAAGCACCGTATGAGACCGACTGGTATCGCCATGATTTATAATGGAACAGCAAAAAATCCTGGAACATTGAACTATAGAGGGACTGCCTCAACATGTGATTTCTGTGATATAATTTTATGTAGTCAATATTATCCAGGCGTTATAATTAGATGTTTAGGTAAGTATAACGTTGCGTTTGGAGCGTATACAGGATCTCAAATTTACGTAGGTTTTGGTGGATCAGATGGTGTTTATAATAGCTTAACAGCAGATGATTGGATTAAAGGCTTTGAATTGTATAATTAAAAGGTTCAATGGTTATTATAGAGGAGGTGAGTAGAATGAAAAAAATATTTTCCCTTTTAGTTTGTACACTCATGTTATTTGGTTGCTCTTCAACTTCCGATGTAAACTACGAAGAGTTATTTAAGGAAATAGTAAGTTCCTATTCAACAGAATATCTGGAACTATATAATAACCCAGAAAAGTTTAAAGAAAGTGGGGTAGAGTATCTTAAGGAAAAATTTGATGCTTATTTCACTGATGATACATTAAATTCATTAATAAATAAAAATGAGATTAATGTATTCTATGATTATACAGCGAAACACAATCTTCAAATAGAGTGGTTAGATTCAACAATAACTAATGATGATAATCATTATAAATTTAAGATTGATTATAAATTAGATGGGGAATCACGTGTTTATTCCGGTAATTTCCAAATAGATGCAGAAGGAAAGATTAATTATTATAAAGTATTGGAATATGGCATTGATCCATCTGATTTTATTAAAGAGTAGAAAATAATGGTTGAATTCTCGAGTGGTATAATTGGTTTAGTATTTTAATAAAAGATGGATCAGATGGATATAAATTCATCTGATCTTCTTTTTGTTACACTACTTTGCAAGAATAAAAATTAAAAACAAGGGTTAACTTACAATAATTTTATAAATAATGTATTTTATTGTTAAGAATTAGAAAAAAGATACAGAACAAATAGTAACGATTTATCGTTCTCATATGTTCGATGTCTTATGCTCATTATATTTCATAAAAAGACTATGAAACAAACGGAAGTTATGAGTGGCAAAGTTACCAACAACTTGTTAATACATAAAAAGTATAACAAAAACACTTCTGGAAACAAGGTTCAAGGCTGATGAAATATAATAAAATCAGTTTTTTTATTAAAAAAATATAAAACAACCTATAATCAGAGTAAAATGTTTCGTCTAAAAGAAAGGCTTTGCCAATTTAATAAATCAAGTGATTATTAGCAATGATAATCACTTTTTATTTTTCTTTAATTGAGTTATGTACAAGATGAAAGTAAATAAAAAGTTTTCCTATAATATGTTTATGGTCAGTAATCGTTATAAAGTATTTCCAGGTTTATGAGATTTTGAGACTTTAGATATTTAAGTTCACATTAGTGGATGATTATGTAATCAAAGTAATAAAAAAACTCTAAACAGCAATCCTTTGAATAATGGTGATACAAATTGTACTTGGTTATATTAATCATAGCCTAAGAGTGGTGTTTAAGAGTGCGGGATCTCTAATTTTATTTGTAGGACACTTTGATAAATTAATATTGATAGACAATTGAAAACAAGTTATGTAAATGGTATAATTTGGTAGTGATTAGGTTAGGGGGACTTGTATGAAGTGAAGCAAAATGGAATGTTACAGTCGGTTTCATGATTTATTATGTAAGAATCACGTACAACGGATGTTGTCTTAGGAAAAATATAAGTATTTTGATTTACCATTTTATTACATTAAACATATAAATAAATAATACCAGGAGAAATTTTATTTAAGTGAGTACTAAAAAATGTCATGTAATATCTCAATTTTGCAATCCAAAGCATATTTATTGTGATAATGATATATATGATTAATTTAACGTTATGATTACAATAAGGTATCGGATAATAGATGTCTTATAACATGATGCTAGGTATATTATCTCTATTTAAATAAATAACTATTTATTTGAATTATGGAGAATTAAACTTTTTTTTAATATTTCTGCTAATAATACAAAATATTTGCTGGTTAAAAAAACATAAAAGAGAGATAAAATATGAGAATATATTTAAAGTTAATTAAATTAAAAAACAAAAAAATACTCTTACCTATTATAATGGCAATGATTATACCAATGGTTGTTGTTTTGTTTTATAAGGAATATGCAAATGTATCTATTGAAAATTTTATTATTTTAAAACAAACTATGCCAGAGTTAGGGTTACAATTTTTTTATATTATACAGGATGCAGGATTATCATTGATTTTTTTTATTCTATTAATAATTTTAGCACCAAATATAATTGCAAGTGATTTTTTAGAAATGAATAATTCTAAATTTGCTAATAGTATTGTAGCAAGAATAGGCAATAAAAATAAAATTAAGTATGAATTGCTCGTGACTTTTATTTATTCGTTTGTGTTAACAGTTTTACTAAACATTATTATTTTATGCACAATACAGTTATTTTGTTTTGACTTACATTTTAATCAGGTCGTTAGTCCGAATAATACCTATGATTTATCAATCATTTTTTCTAATAATCAATTTTTAAGTTTGGTGATATATATATTGTTATCATCAACAGGTTATGGGGTATTTAGCTGTTTTGTTTATAGTTTGCAGGGGTTGGTGAAGAATATATATTTATATAGAGCGATAGGCTTATTTCTCGGTATAGTATTGGTTATTTTACCAAGTTTTATCTCCCAAATTTACAAGATAGAATTTATTTCATCCTTAATTTACTTTTTATCCATTTGGTCAATTTTAACGCCGGGTATTGGCTTATCATTGCAAGTTACTCCTATCATACAATTTTGCGGATCAATTTTTTTATACATATTGATAACGTTACTTATTCTTATGATAAAAGAAAAAACGGAAAAATATTATGGGAATTAAATTATTTAAATTGTATAATAAGGTTGACTTTATGCTACTGTTTTCTTGTTCTATAATGATACCAATTTTTTTAGTGGATATGTCATATACTGAAACGCTTTTTTACGCAAATTATATTGCACTGGTTTGTAATAATATCTTATTGATAATATTATATAAAAAAATTGAAGTGATTAACAAAACAAAAGAATTTATTTTATGTAGAAAGACAACTAAAAAGTGTAGGGGGTCTACATCTTTCTTTTGTATGTTAACAAGTGTACTTTACTTGATAGGTTTATATATGACAGTTTTTCTCATCTCTAGACCTATTGAAATTCATGAATTCATAGTGCTATTGAAAATTATTCCTTTAAATACAATTGTGTTTGTTATTGAAACAATAATTAT
>CAMTOK010000013.1 GCA_947074115.1 uncultured Erysipelotrichaceae bacterium
TCTTTAAAGAAGATATAATTTTCTAACCAAAACAATGCAACAATTGGTATTAAAGCCCCAACAATAACATCACTTATATAGTGTTTACCAATAATAAGACGCGAAACCATGACACAAAGGGTGAAGATACTTGCACCTATTGTTACAGCGGTTCTATAGGTTTCAGGCTTTTTAAAATTAATGACATGAGTAAGTAAAATTGGGACAAAACTGAGTGCTGCTTGTGCAGAATGACCTGATGGGAAACTTGTATTAGGGAACCCAAAATTAAAGACATACCAAGGTATGAAATCAGTTGCAGGATTAGCGAGTGTACAAAATCTTGGACGTCCTGTTAAGACTTTTATTAAATTAACGACATCAACCGCAAGGTAACAACAGAATAATCCTATTATTGAAACACATGCAAGTTCTAATGTTTTACCTTTTTTAATGATTTTATAAATCATAAACATAAATAATAAACTCATTAATACAGTAATAAATCCTACCATCCACATATTATCAGGATAATCATGAATGACTTTAATGTAACCATAATGATAATAATGAATTAATGAGTAATAACCAAAGAGATGATAGACAATATTCCAAAATAAGTTTTGTGCTCTTATTGTGACAACAAAAGCTATAGAACACCAAATCCCAATAACAGCGAGAGGGAATGTTCCTGTTACCGCAAAGAATTGCCCAAATTGGCTATCTGGATTATAAATCCATTGTGCAAAAGGTAAATCAATCCATATGCATGCAATCATAATAGCTATAAATAATGTAAGATATATTATTCTTTTCTTCATATAAGATCCTCCGTATTGTTCTAATATATGAGGTATAAATAGTATTTAAGAACTATAAATTGGGCTTTTGTCATAATATTTATATTTGTGAATATGAATGAGTTTGATATAAGTCTTGATAATTTTTGAAATAACGAAATATATTGTGTTTAATTTAATAAAAGCGAAAAAATCAAAACTTATTTATTGACTTATGAGAGAAATTTGTATATTATATGAACAACAACCCTATATCAAATACAGAGATAGGAAATAGTAGACTTTATGTAATGCGTAGAGAGATTCTGGTTGGTGAAAAGGATCGTGAATATAAAGTTGAACTCATCCTTGAGTGGAGCACTGAAACATATGGAGTAAGCTGCTACGGACCTGCGACCGTTATAACGCTAGAGTATGAACCTGTTAAATGAGGCGTACTTGATAAGGTTATTACCGTGAGGTAATAATAAATAGAGGTGGAACCACGAAGTAGATAACTCTCGTCCTCTACTGTGCACGTGCACTGTAGAGACGAGGTTTTTTATTATATATAGGGTAGAGGAGGGAAAGACAATGAATTATAAAAAGTATCAAAAATTCAATACTATTCGCTTAAAAGACAGAACTTGGCCTGATAATGAGATAACAAAAGCGCCAGTTTGGTGTTCAGTTGATTTACGTGACGGAAATCAAGCACTGATTACACCAATGAAAATTGAAGAAAAGGTAGAAATGTTTCAATTGTTAGTTGATATGGGGTTCAAACAAATTGAAGTTGGTTTCCCATCAGCATCTCAAATTGAGTATGACTTCTTAAGATTATTGATCGAAGAAAACTTAATTCCTGATGATGTAACTGTTCAAGTTTTAACACAAGCAAGAGAGCATTTAATTAAAAGAACATTTGAATCTTTACAGGGATTAAAGAAGGCGATTGTTCATATATACAATTCAACATCAGTTTTACAAAGAGATGTTGTCTTTGGTAAAGAAAAAGAAGAAATCAAACAAATCGCTATTGATGGTGTTCAATTGGTTAAAGATTTATCACAAGAGTTTGATGGTGAAGTCATCCTAGAATACTCACCAGAAAGTTTTACTGGAACAGAAGTTGAGTACGCAATTGATGTTTGTGAAGCAGTATTAGATACATGGGGTGCTTCTCAAGACAAACCAGTGATTATTAATTTACCAGCTACAGTTGAGATGGATACCCCTAACGTGTATGCAGATCAAGTTGAATGGATGTGTAGACAGTTTAGTGATCGTGATCGCGTCATTGTCTCTTTACATCCTCATAATGATAGAGGGTGTGGTGTTGCATCAAGTGAACTTGGATTATTAGCTGGGGCAGATCGTGTTGAAGGAACTTTATTTGGAAATGGTGAAAGAACAGGAAATGTGGATATCTTAACGTTGGGATTGAACATGGTGACTCATGGTGTTGATCCTGAACTTGAGTTAAGTCAAATGAATCATATCAAAGCTGTTTATGAAAAATGTTCAAAAATGGATGTACCACCAAGACATCCTTATGCTGGACAACTTGTCTTTACAGCATTCTCAGGAAGTCACCAAGACGCTATCAATAAAGGTATGACTGCTTACCATGAAAGAGGAACAGGTATTTGGGAAGTTCCATATTTACCAATTGATCCAGCAGATTTAAACAGACAATACGAACCAATTGTACGTATTAACTCACAATCTGGTAAAGGTGGAGTTGCCTTTGTCATGGATACAGTATTTGGGTATCACTTACCAAAAGCATTACAAGCAGATTTTGCGAAAGCAATCCAAAATATTAGTGAAATTGAAGGAGAAGTTTCTCCTGAAAGAATATATGATACATTTAAGAAAGAGTATATTGATATTGAATTACCATTCAAATTCATTAAACAAAAACTTATTGATATCAGTGATGATGATTCAGAACATGAAAGACGTGCTGAATTAACAATTGAAGATCATGGTGTTGAGAAAACAATCATTGGTTATGGAAATGGTCCAATTGACGCTGTTAAGGATGCATTTAACTCTAATGGTTACTTATACACTCACTTGTTAGATTATAGTGAACATGCATTAACATCAGGATCATCTGCAAAAGCAGCAGCTTATGTACAATTAAGAGCTAAAGGAACAGCAATTTGTGAATATGGAGTTGGTGTTCATGCGAATATTACAACAGCAACAATTAAAGCTATTGTTTCAGCAATTAACCGTATTCATAAAACAATGAGCAAGGAGGCTTAAACGTGGAAAGGCTTGTATTATCAATATTAGTTCACAATAGTGCTGGTGTTTTATCTCGTGTTAGTGGACTCTTCTCTAGAAGAGGATATAACATTGATAGCCTATCTGTAGGAACAACAAATACGGATGGTGTATCAAGAATCACAGTTGTCGCTCAAGGTGATCACCAAATCTTAGAACAAATAGAAAAACAATTAAGAAAACTAGAAGATGTCATTGAAATCTTTGCATTAGCGGATAAGGAAGCTGTATTTAGAGAACTTATGTTAATCAAAGTTGAGGCAACTCACAAAACAAGAGCAGATATCGTTGCGATTGTGGATATCTTTAGAGCAAAAATTGTTGATGTCTCACCAGAATCACTTGTTATTGAAGTAACAGGGGACTCAACAAAAATCAATGGTTTATTAGCAATGTTAGATGGTTTCAATATTGTAGAGATCGTAAGAACTGGATTATCAGGGATATCTAGAGGTCTTAACAATTTGGATATAAATTCAGAAGAAGGTCAATAGGGGGTAAATAGAAATGGCTAAAATTTATTATGAATCAGATTGTAACTTATCATTATTAGATGACAAAACTGTCGCAATTATCGGGTACGGTTCTCAAGGACATGCTCATGCATTAAACTTAAAAGATTCAGGTGTAAACGTAATTATCGGTTTATATGAAGGATCAAAATCTTGGAAAAAAGCAGAAGAACAAGGATTTGAAGTTTTTACAGCTGCAGAAGCTGCTAAAAAAGCTGATATGATCATGATCTTAATTAACGATGAAACTCAAGCAAAAATGTATAGAGAATCAATCGCTCCTAACTTAGAAGAAGGAAATATGTTAATGTTCGCTCATGGTTTCAATATTCATTACGGACAAATCGTTCCTCCTAAAAATGTAGACGTTGTTATGGTTGCTCCAAAAGGTCCAGGACACACTGTACGTAGTGAGTACCAAGCTGGAAAAGGTGTACCTAGCTTAGTTGCTGTTGAACAAGATGCAACTGGAAAAGCTTTAGATTACGCATTAGCTTATGCTTTAGCAAACGGTGGAGCAAGAGCTGGTGTCTTAGAAACAACTTTCAGAACTGAAACTGAAACAGACTTATTCGGTGAACAAGCTGTATTATGTGGTGGGGTTTGTGCATTAATGCAAGCTGGTTTTGAAACATTAGTAGAAGCAGGATATGATGAAAGAAATGCATACTTCGAATGTATCCATGAAATGAAATTAATCGTAGACTTAATCTACCAATCAGGATTTGAAGGAATGAGATATTCAATTTCAAATACAGCTGAATATGGTGATTATATTACAGGACCAAAAATCATTACTGAAGATACTAAAAAAGCAATGAAAGAAGTATTAAAAGATATTCAAGATGGAACTTTCGCAAAAGACTTCTTATTAGATATGTCTGAAGCTGGAGGACAAGCTCACTTTAAAGCAATGAGAAAATTAGGGGCTGAACACATCTCTGAAAAAACTGGTAAAGAAATCAGAAGCTTATACAGCTGGTCTGATGAAGATAAATTAATTAACAACTAATCAACACACACTTTGTGTGTTGTCATTAAAGAGTGAGTCACTCTTTAGTGACAACTTACAAAGTACTAAGGGGGAAATAAATATGTCGATGACGATGACACAAAAAATATTAGCAGATCATGCTGGATTAAAAGAAGTTCAAGTAGGACAATTAATAGAGGCATCTTTAGATGTTGTAATGGCAAATGATATTACAGGACCAATGGCATTACCAATCTTTAATGAAATGGCGACTGAAGTCTTTGATAAAGATAAAGTTGTATTGGTTCCAGATCATTTTACACCTAATAAAGATATTAAAAGTGCTGAAAATTCAAAAGCAATTCGTGAGTTCTCATTAGATCAATGCTTAACACATCATATGGAACAAGGGAAATGTGGTGTAGAACACGCTATTTTACCTGAAAAGGGAATTGTGGTTGCTGGTGAAGCAATTATTGGTGCAGATTCACATACGTGTACTTATGGTGCATTAGGAGCGTTCTCTACTGGTGTAGGAACGACGGATATTGCGACTGGTATGGCAACAGGACAACTTTGGTTTAAAGTGCCTAGTGCTATTAAATTTGAGTTATCAGGAGAATTACAACCATATGTTAGTGGTAAAGACGTTATTCTTCACATCATCGGTTTAATTGGGGTAGATGGTGCATTATATAAATCAATGGAATTCACAGGTGAAGGTGTAAAAGCTTTAACTATGGATGACCGTTTTACGATATGCAATATGGCAATAGAAGCTGGAGCTAAAAACGGAATCTTTGAAGTTGATGAACAAACAATTGAGTATATTGAAAAACATTCGACTAAAGATTATAAAGTTTATAAAGCAGATGAAGACGCAGTTTATGATCAAGTGATTGAAATAGACTTGTCTAAAATTGTTCCAACTGTCGCATTCCCTCACTTACCAGGAAATGCACATACAATAGATGAAATAAACAATGATGAAAAAGTCATTATTGATCAAGTTGTCATTGGTTCATGTACAAATGGACGATTAAGTGATTTAAGAAAAGCAGCTGCAATTCTTAAAGGAAAACAAGTCGCAAATCATGTACGTGTTATGGTTGTACCAGCAACACAAAAAATATTTGTACAATGTATTCAAGAAGGGTTAGCAGAAATCTTTGTTGAATCTGGATGTGCATTTAATACACCAAGTTGTGGACCGTGTATGGGTGGACATATGGGTGTTATGGCAAATGGAGAAAAATGTGTTTCAACAACAAATAGAAACTTCGTAGGACGTATGGGAGATACACAATCATTGATTTATCTTGCATCACCAGAAGTTGCTGCTGCAAGTGCGATTGCAGGATATATTGCAGACCCAAGAAAAGGAGGAGAGTAACATGATCGCAAACGGTAAAGTTTTAAAATATGGAGATAATGTTGATACAGATGTTATCATTCCAGCACGTTACTTAAACTCTTTTGACGCTAAAGAATTAGCGAGTCACGCAATGGTTGATATCGATCCTACTTTTGTCGAACGTGTCGAAGTCGGAGATATCATGGTTGCAGGAAACAACTTTGGTTGTGGATCATCAAGAGAACATGCACCGCTTGCATTAAAAACAGCTGGTGTGAGTTGCGTTATCGCAAAATCATTCGCAAGAATATTCTATCGTAATTCAATTAATATTGGATTTGCGATCCTTGAATGTGACGAAGCTGCAGAAGATATCGATGAAGGAAATCAAGTGAAAGTCGATTTCGATACAGGAAAGATCTATAACTTAACAAAAAATAAAGAATATCAAGCACAACCATTCCCAGAGTTCTTACAAAGAATGATCAAAGCAAATGGTTTAGTCAACTATGTTAATGATCAAAAGGGGAATACAAATGAATAAATCAATCGCAGTGATTAAAGGTGATGGAATCGGACCTGAAATTGTAAATGAAGCAATAAAAGTCATTGATAAAATTGCTGAAAAGTATAATCATACATTTCAATATCAAGATATTTTAATGGGAGGCGCATCTATTGATGTTCATGGTGTTCCATTAACAGATGAAGCGATTGATATCGCTAAAAACAGTGATGCAGTATTACTCGGATCAATTGGTGGAGATACGAATACATCACCATGGTATAAATTAGAACCAAGTTTACGACCAGAAGCTGGATTATTAAAGATTAGAAAAGAATTATCATTGTTTGCAAACTTAAGACCTGCTTACTTATATGATGAATTAAAAGACGCATGTCCATTAAAACCAGAATTAATTGAAGGTGGTTTTGATATGATGATCATGCGTGAGTTAACAGGTGGTTTATACTTTGGAGACCGTGAAACAAAAGAAATCAATGGTCAAATGGTAGCTCATGATAATTTAGTATATAGTGAAGAAGAGATTCGAAGAATCGCAAAAAGAGGATTCGATATCGCAAAAAAACGAAGAAAAAAAGTAACAAGTGTTGACAAGGCCAACGTTTTGGATACTTCAAGATTGTGGAGAAAGATTGTAAATGAAGTTGCAGTTGACTATCCTGAGATTGAATTAGAACATATGTTGGTTGACAATTGTGCAATGCAGTTAGTGAGAAATCCACAACAATTTGATGTTATTTTAACAGAAAATATGTTTGGAGATATATTGTCAGATGAAGCAAGTATGGTGACTGGATCAATTGGAATGTTATCAAGTGCATCTCTTAGAGATGATACATTTGGTATGTATGAACCAAGCCATGGAAGTGCACCTGATATTGCAGGACAAAATAAAGCCAATCCAATTGCGACAATCTTATCAAGTGCGATGATGTTACGTTATTCATTTGATATGGATGAAGAAGCAACTGCAATAGAAAAGGCAATTGAGAAAGTCTTACAAGCAGGATATCGTACGATTGATATCATGTCTGAGGGAAATGAATTGGTATCATGTTCAGAAATGGGCGATGAAATCGTGAAGTGTTTATAGAGGGAGAATATTATGAGAAGCGATAATGTAAAGACAGGTGCTCAACGTGCACCTCATAGATCATTATTTAATGCATTAGGTATGACAGAAGAAGAATTATCAAGACCATTAATCGGTGTTGTTAATTCTTATAATGAAATTGTACCTGGTCATATGAATTTAGATAAAATCACAGAAGCAGTAAAAAAAGGTGTTTACTTAGCAGGGGGAACCCCTGTTGAAATTCCTGCGATTGCGGTCTGTGATGGAATTGCAATGAATCACACAGGAATGAAATATTCTTTAGTGACTCGTGAAATCATTGCAGATAGTACAGAGTGTGTTACACAAGCTCATCAATTTGATGGTTTGGTTATGGTACCTAACTGTGATAAAAATGTTCCTGGGTTATTAATGGCAGCAGGACGTTTAAATATTCCTACTGTATTTGTGAGTGGTGGTCCAATGTTAGCAGGTCGTCGTTTAGATGGAAAGCAAACATGTTTATCAACATTATTTGAAGCTGTTGGTCAATATAATAACGGAACTATGAGTGAAGAAAAACTAAAAGAATTTGAAGAAAAAGCATGTCCAACATGTGGATCATGTTCAGGTATGTATACTGCAAATTCTATGAACTGTTTAACAGAAGTTCTTGGTATGGGATTAAAAGGCAATGGTACGATTCCAGCAGTGTATAGCGAAAGAATTCGTTTAGCTAAAAAAGCTGGTATGGCAATCATGGACTTAGTTGAAAAAGACATTAAGCCAAGAGATATTATGAATGAAAAAGCATTCTTGAATGCTTTAGCAGTTGATATGGCATTAGGATGTTCTACAAACTCAATGTTACATTTACCTGCAATTGCTCATGAAGCAGGAGTAGAATTAAATCTAGAAATCGCTAATGAAATTAGTAAGAAAACACCAAACTTATGTCACTTAGCACCAGCAGGTGATACATTTATGGAAGATTTAAATGAAGCTGGTGGTGTCTATGCAGTTATGAATGAACTTGATAAATTAGGCATTCTTCATACTGACTTAATCACTTGTACAACAAAAACAATTAAAGAAAACATCGAAGGATGTGTGAATTTAGATCATAACATTATTAGACCTGTGGAAAACCCATATAGCCAAAGTGGTGGAATCGCTGTATTAACAGGGAATTTAGCACCAGATAGCTGTGTAGTTAAACAATCAGCTGTCGCAAAAGAAATGATGAAACACAGTGGACCAGCAAGAGTGTTTGATTGTGAAGAAGATGCAATTGACGCCATTCGTGCTGGAAAAATTGTTAAAGGTGACGTTGTTGTCATTCGTTATGAAGGACCAAAAGGTGGTCCTGGAATGAGAGAAATGTTATCACCAACATCTGAAATTGCTGGTATGGGATTAGATAAAGATGTTGCATTAATTACTGATGGTCGTTTCTCTGGGGCAACTCGTGGAGCGTCTATTGGACATGTTTCTCCAGAAGCAGCAGTTGGCGGACCAATTGCATATGTACAAGAAGGAGATATCATTGAAATTGATATTCCTAACCACAAAATTGATTTTGTGATTAGTGAAGAAGAATTAGCTTTAAGAAAGCAAACAACAGAACTTAAAAAACCGAACGCTGTCAGTGGATACCTTAAAAAATATGCATCAATGGTCACTTCAGCAAATACAGGAGCTGTATTAAAAGTTAAAGATTAAGGAGGAGAGAATATGATTTTAACAGGTGCAGATATCGTTGTAGAGTGTTTACTTGAACAAGGTGTTAATACCGTCTTTGGATATCCGGGTGGAACAATCCTCAATATCTATGATAGTTTATATAAGTATCAAGATAAAATTAATCATATCTTGACTTCACATGAACAAGGTGCGTCACATGCTGCTGATGGTTATGCAAGAGCAACAGGACGTGTAGGTGTTTGTATGGCCACAAGTGGACCTGGAGCAACGAACCTTGTAACAGGGATTGCAACAGCATATATGGATTCAATTCCATTAGTTGCGATCACAGCAAACGTTGCTGTTCCCTTATTAGGGAAAGACAGTTTTCAAGAAATTGATATAACTGGTGTCACAATGCCAATAACGAAACATAATTTTATTGTTAAGAACATTGATGATTTAGCAACAACAATTAGAAAAGCATTTCAAATCGCAAAAGAAGGTCGTCCAGGACCAGTATTAGTTGATATCACAAAAGATGTCACTGCAGCAACAACTTCATTTGAATCAAAGAAGCCTGAAGCAATTGAAAGAAGATCTTATACTTACCCAACATCTTCAATCAAAACAGCAATTGAAATGATCAATGCAAGTGAAAAACCATTCATCTTTGTTGGTGGTGGTGCTATTGCATCTGATGCATCAGTTGAATTAAGAGAATTTGTTGAAAAAATTGATTCACCAGTCACTGATTCATTAATGGGTAAAGGTGCATTTGATGGAACAAGTCCTCGTTATACAGGAATGTTAGGGATGCATGGGACAAAAACAAGTAACCTTGGTGTGTCACGTTGTGACTTATTAATCGTTATAGGTGCACGTTTTAGTGACCGTGTTATTGGTAATGCAAAATGCTTTGCTAAAAATGCAAAAATTATTCACATTGATGTAGATGCAGCAGAAATCAATAAAAATATACGTGTTGATTTAGGTATTGTTGGAGATGCAAAAAGTATCTTAGGCGCATTAAACTTATTATTAACACAACAAAACCATCCTCAATGGATGAAGGAAATAAGAAATTTAAAAGAAGAAAATCCTTTATCTTACCCAAGTGGTATTTTAACAGGACCTTATGTTGTTGAACAAATCAACAATATAACAGATAGTAATGCAATTATATGTACTGAAGTTGGTCAAAATCAAATGTGGGCAGCACAGTACTACCAATATAAAGCACCACGCCAATTAATTTCGAGTGGTGGACTTGGAACAATGGGTTATGGTTTAGGCGCAAGTATGGGTGCAAAAATGGCACAACCAAATAAACCTGTATTTAATATTGCTGGTGATGGATGTTTCAGAATGAACTTAAACGAACTCGCAACAGCATCACGATACAATATCCCAATTATTCAAGTTGTTTTAAACAACCATGTATTAGGAATGGTAAGACAATGGCAAACATTATTCTACGACAAGCGTTATTCAGCAACAATCTTAAATGATGGTGTTGATTTCTGTAAAGTTGCAGAAGGTTTAGGATGTAAAGCAATTAAAGTCACTGAATGTGATCAAGTTGAAGCTGCAATTAATGAAGCTTTAGAACATGATGGTCCAGTCGTAATTGAATGTATCATTCAAGAAGACGATAAGGTTTTCCCAATGGTTGCACCAGGTGCATCAATTGAAGAAGTCTTTGACGAAAGAGATGTAAAAGAGTAAAAAAAGGTGTCTTCAGAAAGAAGACATCTTTTTTAGAAGAAACTGCTTGGTGGTTGATAAAGTAATGGTTGCATACCACCAGCAAAATCATAAACTTCAAAACCTTGACTTCTTAATATGTCTGCACATTGTCTAGAATGTCCACCGTATTGGCATATTAAGTAATAAGGTTTATCCTTTTTCAAACTTCCAATTTGACTCATAAAGATATCATAAGGTATGTTTTGAAAATTTTTAATATGTTTTTGTTTGTATTGATAAGGATCTCTTAAATCAATAAAATACCCGTCTTTTTGGGTAATATAGTAAGCTTCATCAGCTTGTAAAGTTGTTCCCATGTCATCACCTGTTATAGAATATGACAATAAGGACAAATGTGTGAATTGAAATGTGTGAATGAAGATAAAAAGTTAAGGTTATACTAATATAAAATGATAATTTTAATTGCTAAAAGTAGGCAAAGAAATCATTTGAAAATGCACAAGAACAGTGATATAATGCAACCATGGAGGAATGTGAAAAAATGGATAAGAAAACAATCAAAGATATCGAAGTCGCTGGAAAAACAGTATTAGTTCGTGTTGACTTCAATGTACCAAGAAACAAAGAAACTGGAGAGATTACTAACGATAATAGAATCGTTGCTGCTCTTCCAACATTAAACTATTTATTAGAACAAAACCCTAAAGCTTTAGTATTATTCTCTCATTTAGGTAAAGTAAAAACTGAAGAAGATAAAGCTAAAAATGATTTAGCAGTTGTTGCTCCTAGATTAGCAGAATTATTAGGAAAAGACGTTCAATTCGTAAACTGTACAAAAGGTGAAGAACTTGAAACTGCAGTTAAAAATGCAGATAATGGTCAAGTTATCTTAGTTCAAAATACACGTTATGAAGCTGGAGAAAGCAAAAATGATCCTGAATTAGGAAAATATTGGGCTTCTTTAGGTGATGTATTTGTTGAAGATGCATTTGGTTCAGTTCATAGAGCTCATGCTTCTACAGCTGGAATTCCTGCTCATTTACCATCAGCAGCTGGATTCTTAGTAGAAAAAGAAATCGCTTATATCGGTAAAGCTGTTAATGATCCTGAAAGACCATTAGTTGCAATCTTAGGTGGAGCGAAAGTTTCTGACAAAATCGCAGTTATTGAAAACTTATTAAAAGTTGCTGATAAAGTTATCGTTGGTGGAGGTATGTGTTATACTTTCGCTAAAGCAATGGGTTATGAAATCGGAAACTCATTAGTTGAAGATGATAAAGTAGAATTAGCAAAATCATTTATTGATAAAGCTGAAGGTAAATTAATCTTACCAATCGATTCAATCTGTTCAGATAAATTCGGTGTAGACGGAGATATCAAAGAATGTGGTGAAAATGTACCAGAAGGTTACATGGGATTAGATATTGGACCTAAATCAGTTGAATTATTCACAAAAGCATTAGAAGGTGCTAAAACAGTTATCTGGAATGGACCAATGGGTGTATTCGAAATGGCTCCATTCGCTAATGGAACAATCAAAGTTTGTGAAGCATTAGCTGCTTTAGATGGTGCTAACACAATTATCGGTGGTGGAGATAGTGCTGCTGCTGTTATGCAATTAGGATTTGCTGATCAAGTTTCTCATATTTCAACTGGTGGTGGAGCATCATTAGAATATATGGAAGGTAAAGTTCTTCCAGGTATTGCTGCTATTGATGACAAATAAGGAGAAAAGACAATGAGAAAACCAATTATCGTAGGAAACTGGAAAATGAATAAAACAATTGCTGAAACGAAAGCATTCGTAGAAGCAGTTGATGGATACTGTCATGATAATGCTGATTGGGGTGTAGCTACACCATACTTAGCATTACAAACAGCTAAAGAAAACGCTAAAAACTTATTAATCGCTGCTGAAAACTGCCATTTCGAAAACAATGGTGCTTTCACTGGTGAAATTAGCGTTGATATGTTAAAAGAAATCGGAGTTGAATGGGTTATCTTAGGACACTCTGAAAGAAGACAATATTTTGGTGAAACTGATGAAACAGTTAACAAAAAAATGTTACAAGTTCTTAAAAATGATTTAACTCCAATCGTATGTGTTGGTGAAACATTAGAAGAATATGAAGCTGGAACAACTAAAGAAGTATGTAAAACTCAAACAGTTGCTGCTTTCAAAGATGTATGTCCTGCATGTGCAAGCCGTACAGTAATCGCTTATGAACCAGTATGGGCAATCGGAACTGGTAAAACTGCGACTAACGAAATCGCTCAAGATGTTTGTGCATATATCAGAAGTGTTGTTGCTGAATTATATGGTCCAGAAGTTGCTGAAAAAGTAAGAATTCAATACGGTGGATCAGTTAAACCTGAAGGTTTAAAAGAATTATTAGAACAACCAGATATCGATGGTGCTTTAGTTGGTGGAGCTTCTTTAGTAGAAGATTCATACAAAGCAATGATCGATGCATTAAGATAATAAACAAAGATGGATATAATCCATCTTTTTTATTATGAAAAAGATTGTTTAAAAGTAATATTCAGTTTATAATTGGGAACTATAATAGACATAATTCGGGAGGTTACGACATGTCAAATATGTTTTTTGCTAAACAAACAAATGAATTTAGTTGGGATAAACTTGGTGATATTTCAAAAGGTCGCGAAAACCTTGGGGAATTGATGCCAGTCCTTGTTTATAGACTCCTAGAATATTCTATGAATGATGTTTTAACACAAGAATTTGGGGTGGAAAAGGCATCTGAACTTTTCTTTAAATCAGGACGCTTGGTTGGTATTGAGTTTACGAATAATGTCATGGATAAAACATTAGAACCAAGAGCATTCTTTTCTATGTTAGAAGAGAAATTGATTGAATATAAAATGGGTATATTAAGAATAGAAAAATTTAATTATGAAACTGGAGAATTTGTGTTAACAATAGATGAAGATTTAGATTGTAGTGGTTTACCATCAACTGATGAAATGGTATGTCAATACGATGAAGGTTTTTTAAGTGGAATTATGGAAGCTTATACAAATAATAAATACATAGTTGAAGAAATTGATTGCTGGGCAAGTGGAGCAAGAGTATGTCGATTTAGAGGTTATGTGAAAGGATCATAATGAACAAGAATAGACAAGATGATATTAATAGATTGTGCCTATATATAAAAGAACTTATTAATAATCCACAAAATGCATCATTAGATGTTCATGATTATTCAGAGGAATTTGAGGTTCTTATAGAGGGACTCACAATAATCCAGGAATTTATATTAGAGAATGAATCATTTGTTAGATCATTAGCACGCGGTGAATTAGATGTAGAGTATCCCTCATCATATAATAAGATAGCTGCTCCAGCCAAATCTTTACATACAGCTTTATCCCACTTAACATGGCAAGCACATTGTATTGCTGAAGGAGATTATAATCAAAAAGTAGAATTCTTAGGAGATTTTTCAAAATCATTTAATCGTATGATAGAGTCTTTAAAAGAATCTAAAAAGATTGAAGAAAGAGAAAAAGCTCTCATTAAAAAAAGAAATGATGAACTTCAACAAAGTCAATCATTAATCGTTGAATTAATTACCTTAAGTAAACATAAGGTCGTTGTCCTTGATTTTGAAACTGATGCGTTTTTATTTACAAATATCAACGTAGGTGAAGAAAGAATGGCAAAGATACAGAATGTCCTAAGTAAGAGTTTATGCAATGAGGACCACGATATAGTCCAATGGGAGTATACTGTGACAGACGAACTTCATAAAGAAACATTCTATACAATATCATCTCACTATACAATGTGGAGTGGTAGGCCAGCTGTTGCCCATTTGATCAGTGATGTCACTGATGAAAAACTAAAGGAAATTGAAATGTCTACATATGCATATCGAGATTCATTAACAGGTTTATATAACCGTCGCTATGCTATGGAAGTCTTAGAACATTATGCAGAAAACAATAAGGAGTTTATTGTTGCATTCTGCGATATAGATCATTTAAAGTATTGTAATGATGTCTTTGGTCATGAAGCTGGAAATCAATATATACATGAAATGGCAGAATGTTTATTAGATATGCCATTTGAAAAAGATATCTGTCGTATAGGTGGAGACGAATTCATTATTATTACATTGATGACTGATTATGAATTTGTTGAACAATCTTTATTAAATGCTCAAGAAAAGTTAAAATCATATCCAAAACCAGAAGGATATATAAATAATAAAGTCTTTAGTTTTGGACTTGCAAAAACAAATGATAATAAAACAGTAAAAGAAGTTCTTTCTGAAGCAGATAGACTTATGTATAAACAAAAACTTGAAAAAAGAGTAAATAGAACGATCTAAAGACATGAGAAATCATGTCTTTGTTTTATTTTATGAAAAAATAATACCTCATGATAAAGAATTGTTATACTTATATAAAATTGGGGGAAAATATATGAGTTTATTATTAATAGAACAAATATTACAATTATTTATTATTTTAGGTATAGGTTTCTTTATTGTTAAAAAAGGTGTATTAAAGTCTACTGATAGCCGTGTTATGTCAATCTTACTTTTATATGTTGTCGCACCTTGTGCTATTATAAATGCATTTAGCGTCAATTATACGAGTGAAACATTAAAAGGCTTATTACTTGCTGTTTTAGCAGCAATCATAGTTCATATCGTCTTTATTCCATTAACAGCACTGCTCAAGACAGTCTTTCATTTAAGTGATATCGAAAAGGCATCATTAATATATTCAAATTCAGGTAATCTTATTATACCCCTTGTGGGGTCTATATTAGGTCCAGAATGGGTAATTTATACAAGTGGATATATGATGGTCCAAAATATACTTATGTGGACTCATGGAAAGAGTTTGATTCAAGGAGAGTTTGATTTTAATTTTAAAAAGATCTTTTTAAGTATTAATATATTATCAATCTTTGTTGGTTTAATACTTTTTATAACTCAAATACAATTGCCATCAATAATTTTATCTAGTGTGTCAAAATTAGGAAGTATGATGGGTCCATTAGCGATGATTATTATTGGTATGCTGATGGGTGATGTCACATTAAAGTCTTTTAAGATTTATAAAAAGGCATATTTAATCACTTTTATGAGACTATTGGTTTATCCAATAATCATAGTCATCTTATTTCATCTTACAGGATTAACACGTGTTTTAGATAATAGCTATCAAATTATAATGATAACAATACTTGCATGTAGTGCACCAGTTGCTGCAACAATAACACAATTTGCATCACTGTATAACAAACAACCACTCTATTCTAGTATGATCAATGTTGTAAGTGTCATTTGCAGTATTATAACAATGCCTTTAATCATATGGTTATATGAATTTTTGTACACATTATTAACATAAAATGTTAAGAAATTATTAAGAATTGTTTTGTTGCTTTTGATATAGACTTTTAGTAATATGATGATGAAAAGGGGTGTTAGGGTGCAAAGGAAGATAGGGATTGTTTTAATTTGTTCGTTAATGTTGTTTTTATTTGGTTGCTCTAAAGAAGAAGAGAAAGAGGATCCAACAGAAACAAACGTACCAACATTTGTAGGTATGAGTGCTCTTGAAACATATAATGCAGCTGTTGATTATTTTAATCAAACAGTAAACTATTATATGATTAGTGGAAAAATAGAAGATACAAATTGTGAAAAAGAAATATTTAAAAATAATTCACAAATTAATGTTAGTAATAAAGAAGTCTATGAAGAATGGTCAAGTTATATCTTAAGTTATAGTATTACAGAAGGTGAAACTTACCACGCATTGTCTTTAGGTGATCAAGATTTATATGAGTATGAGGTATTAGACGGTTATCCGAAAATTATGGATAAAATGTATAACCGATATGATACAGGAGATGCTGAACTTTTAAACATTAAAAGAGTCAATTCTGATGGTAAAATCCATTTAACTTTGAAAGTGAAAGATACTGAAGATTACACTTTTGGTGCAGGAGATGGATCAATTGAGGATATTTTCTATACAATTGATATTGTGATTAATGAAGATGCTTTAATTGAAAAAGAAACAATGACGATTTATAGTGATGAAAGCTTTAGTGAAGTATTGTATGTATCGACAGATTTTGATTTTAAAAATATTAATCAAAAAGAATATGAAGATTTTACTGATTTAATTGATGAAATGGTGAAATGCCATGGTTTAAGTCAAGAGGAAGTCTTTAAAATACTAAAGATTGAAGAAATGTTGTGATAACATTTCTTTTTTTGTATATCTTATTAAAAAGGGTTTCATAATATTATTGAAATGATAATGATATATGGTATACTAACAATATTTAACACATTTATGAAATGTAAAGAGTAGGGAGGAACGCAATGATCGTCAATATTGTTTTATTAATCATCGGCTTTGTTTTATTAATTAAGGGAGCTGATGTTTTCGTTGAATCCGCATCAAAAGTCGCAAGTATGTTTAAAATACCTCAAATTGTCATTGGTTTAACTATTGTTGCTTTTGGAACAAGTGCGCCAGAAGCAGCTGTCAGTATAGCATCAACTTATAACGGAAATGCTGGAATTGCTGTTGGGAATATTATTGGAAGTAATATTGCCAATATTCTTTTAATTTTAGGGGTAGCAGGAATGATCACTGCATTGCCTATTAAAAGAAATACAATGAGAGTCGAAATTCCTTTTGTTGTTGTCATTACTGTTTTGTTAGCTCTATTAGGATTTGATGAAAGAATTACCCGTTTAGACGGTGTTATTCTTTGGTTATTCTTTATCGGATTCCTAGTCTATCTTTTCTTTATGAGTAAAAATGGAGCCGATAGTGCTCTAGATGATGTCCCTGAGTATGACGAAAATGATAAGTTATGGAAGTTAATAATTATCTTAGTATTAGGTATGATTTGTATAGTTGTTGGTAGTCAAGTGACAGTCAATTCAGCAAGTGCAATTGCTCAAGATTTTGGAGTGAGTGATCGTATTATTGGATTAACAATTGTATCAATTGGTACATCTTTACCAGAACTTGTTACATCAATTAGTGCTTCTTTAAAAGGTAAAAATGAAATTGCTATTGGGAATGTTATAGGAAGTAATATCTTTAATATATTATTTGTACTTGGAACTGCAGCCTTAGTTGCTCCTAGTGCAATACCATTTCCTATTAGTTTTATTGTTGATATTATCATTGCAATTGGTGCAATTTTACTATTCCTTATCTTCATTGGTAAGGACAAACACCTTAAGAGATATGGCGCATTTATCATGCTTTGTTGTTATATTGGATACATGATTTACATTCTTTAAAGAAAAAGTTTTGAGAGAAAGGGCTTACATTTAAACTGTAAACACTTTCTCTCTATTTTTTTAAATTCCTTGCTTGTTTTTTCACAAGGAATATAGTATATTATCGTTGTAATAAAAATAAACATTTTTGGAGGATAAAGTATGGCAGAAAAGAAAGTAGTAAAAGTACAACCTGCTAAAGTAGAAGAACCAACTAATGAACAAGTTGAACAACATGTTGATGGTTTAGTTCAAAACGCCTTAGCAGCATTAGATGCATTTGATAGTTTAGATCAAGATGCAGTTGATTATATCGTAGCAAAGTGTTCAGTTGCTGGTTTAGATCAACATGGTGTGTTAGCTGAAGCAGCAGTTAACGAAACAGGTAGAGGTGTATTCGAAGATAAAGCGGTTAAAAACTTATTCGCTTGTGAATACGTAACAAATAATTTACGTCATATTAAAACTGTAGGGATTATCAATGAAGATCCATTAACTGGAATCACTGAAATCGCTGAACCAGTTGGTGTTGTATGTGGTATCGTTCCAACAACTAACCCAACTTCAACAGTTATCTTTAAATCTTTAATTTCTTTAAAAACAAGAAACCCAATCATTTTCTCATTCCATCCATCAGCATATGAATGTTCTGTATTAGCAGCAACAGTTATTAGAGATGCTGCAATTGCTGCAGGAGCTCCTGAAAACTGTATTCAATGGTTAGGAATGCGTACAATGTATGCAACAACTGCATTAATGAATCACCCAGGTGTAGCAACTATCTTAGCTACTGGTGGTAACGCAATGGTTAAAGCAGCTTACTCATGTGGTAAACCAGCATTAGGTGTAGGTGCCGGAAACGTACCAGCTTATGTTGAAAAAACATGTGTATTAAAAAGAGCTGTTAACGATATCGTATTATCAAAATCATTTGATAATGGTATGATTTGTGCTTCTGAACAAGCAGCAATCGTTGATAGAGAAATCTATAAAGCATTCAAAGAAGAAATTAGCAGATTCAAAGTTTACTTCGTAAACGCTGAAGAAAAAGCTAAATTAGAAAACTTCATGTTTGGAACAACTGCTTACTCTGATACAGTTAACCAAGCTAAATTAAATCCAAACGTTGTTGGTAAACCAGCTCCATGGATCGCTGAACAAGCAGGATTCACTGTACCAGAAGATACTCAAATCATCTGTGGTGAATGTAAAGAAGTTGGTCCAAATGAACCATTAACTAGAGAAAAATTATCTCCAGTATTAGCTATCTTAGAAGCTTCTTCAACTGAAGATGGTATCGCTAAATCAGCTCAAATGGTTGAATTCCATGGTTTAGGTCACTCAGCAGCTATTCATACAGAAAATCATGATGTTGCTATCCAATTCGGATTAAAATGTAAAGCTATCCGTATTATTGAAAACGCTCCTTCTACATTCGGAGGAATCGGTTCTGTTTATAACGCATTCATCCCTTCATTAACATTAGGATGTGGATCTTATGGACACAACTCAGTTTCAAATAACGTAAGTGCTGTAAACTTATTAAACATTAAGAGAATCGGGAGACGTAACAACAATATGCAATGGGTTAAACTTCCTCCAAAAATCTATTTTGAAAAAAATTCAATTAGATATTTAAGAGATATGAAAGTCATGGATAAAGCCATGATCGTTACTGATAGAGGTATGTACAATCTTGGTTATGTTGCTAAAGTTGAAGATGTTATCAACAGAAGACGTAACAAAGTAGATTTAGAATTATTCTTCGATGTTGAACCAGATCCAAGTATTGAAACAGTACAAGCTGGTGTAGACTTAATGAGAAGTTTCCAACCAGACGTTATCATCGCTTTAGGTGGAGGTTCTTCAATGGACGCTGCTAAAGTTATGTGGTTAATGTATGAAAACCCAGAAGTTAACTTCGATGATATTAAACAAAAATTCATGGATATCAGAAAACGTGCATTCAAATTCCCTGAGTTAGGTAAAAAAGCAAAATTAATTTGTATCCCTACAACTTCAGGAACTGGATCAGAAGTCACTCCTTTCGCAGTTATCACTGATAAAGAAGCAAACAAAAAATATCCATTAACTGACTACGCTTTAACTCCAACTGTAGCTATCGTTGACCCTGAATTCGCAATGAGTATGCCAGGATCAATTGCTGCTGATACAGGAATTGACGTATTAACTCATGCTGTTGAAGCTTATGTTTCAATCTTAGCATCTGATTTCACTGATGGATGGGCAAAACAAGCTATCAAATTAACTTTCGATTACTTAGAAAGATCAGTTAAGAATGGTAAAGCAGACCCAGAAGCAAGAGAAAAAATGCACAATGCAGCAACTATCGCTGGTATGGCATTCGCTAATGCTTTCTTAGGTATGAACCACTCATTAGCTCACAAAATCGGTGGAGAATTCCACGTACCTCATGGACGTACTAACGGAATCTTATTACCACACGTTATTAGATATAACGGAACAATCCCTACTAAATTAAACATCTGGCCAAAAATCGAAAACTACAAAGCTGATGTTAAATATATGGAATTAGCACAATTAATCGGATTAAATCCTAAAACTCCAGCTGAAGGTGTTGCAATGTTTGCAGACGCTTGTGAAGAGTTATGTGCAAAAATTGGTGTTGTAAGTAACATTAAATCTCAAGGTATTGATGAAAAAACTTGGGAAGAAGCAATTCACAGAATGGCAATGAACGCTTACGAAGATCAATGTACTCCAGCAAATCCAAGAATGCCTATGGTTCATGACATGGAAGCTATCTTAAGAAGCATCTATGCTTACGAAACTAAATTCGTTCAAAAATAATAACAATGAAAAGAGCCTATAGGCTCTTTTTTTGTTTTGAACACAATAAATAAGTCAATAATGAGTGAAATAAATAGAAAAATGTATTTTTATGATAGGAGTTTCTATGAAGACATATTTAAAAACCCTTATTTTATTGTTTATCGTTACAAATATCTTATTTGTTTGTTTAGTAGGGATATCATCTCAATATATAAAAACTATTGAAGATGATTATAAAATAAGAAGTCAGAATGAAAATTTATTAATTCCTTCAATTCGAGGTTCTGCTATGGGATTAGATTATGTTCATACAATTGATATATATGATTCCGGCTATATCATTACATTTGGCGCATCAACATCTATACTGGGTATGCTTGAAGATGAGTTAAATACATCATTGATCTATCGGGATGCGTCAAGCGGTTCAGCATCAATACAATCTATGATGATCATGAAAAACTATTTAGAATTAAAAAATGAAGATATATTATCAACTTGTATTATTAAAGTTGATATCTCTCCAGTTATTTTTAAAGATGCTCATTATGAAAATGAAGTTATTACAAGTGCTTTGGAATATGCATCCATATATGATGTTCATGATGACCTCAGTGTAACAAGAAATATATTTTCTCCAATCTCACAGTTTTATGGAATGGGAACAAGATATATAGAAAAAGCATATGAATATTTTCGCGCAAAAAAAGATGGGAGTATAGATGAACTCTTTTTACCTGCGATAGGTGATTGGAGTCAATACCACAGACAAATGACAATCACACAAACAAAAAAAGAAATGGTTATGTCTTTTATTACTGATATTCCTATAGACAATTGTATTGTGGATATACTTTATCAAAATAATGAACTCAAAGAAAGTCAAGCTGGGCTCAAGTTTAATGAGTATATAGATGATGAATTGATTCCGTTTTTAAATGAGAATTATATTTCATTCATAGACAGTCGAGACAGTGTTGATTCCTCTTATTTTCTTGATAGTAATCATTTAAGTTATGAAGGTCGTGTTCTCTATACACGGTATATAGATAATGAATTAAAGAAAGTGTTTGGTGAAAGATATGAATGAATTGATTAATGAAATCATTGAGGGGAGGTATCATAATGACTTAAGGCATTATGATTATCTTGAATTGTTATCATTACATAAAAAGTTATGGAAAAGAAAACATGACTTAAAAGGTCAACCTATTAAAATCGCTATTATTGGATCTAAAAGTATTCAATTGTTTGTGAAAACAATTGAGGTTCTCTTAATATCTCGTGGTTATTTACCTGAAATATATGAAGGGGAATATAATGGGATTATTTCTGAAATCATAAATGATGATTCAGATTTATATAAATTCTCTCCACAATATACAATTATTTTAACACATCATACAGACATACACACTTATCCACCATTGTTGAGTTCTCATACAGAGCTCAAATCATGGATATCAGATCATACACGTTATTATCAACAGCTTCATGAGAAATTGGAATCATTGAACTGTTGTGTGATTCAAAGTTTATTTGTTGTTCCTGATATACAAGTGCTTAATCAATTAGAATCCAATGTTTTATATTCAGAAAATATGTTACTGAAGATGTTAAATATTGAATTGGTTATGAATAAGAAACCATTTGTGCATTACATTGATTTGGATACTCTTGCATCATCAATTGGCAAGAGAAAATGGTTTGATCATAAAGGTTATTATTTACATAAGGCACCCTTTGATTATGAATACTTACCAGATGTTGCTCATCTCTTTGTGAATCGAATTGATTCACTAGAAGGACGCATTAAAAAGTGTATTGTTTTAGATCTAGACAATACGCTTTGGGGTGGTGTTATTGGTGATGAAGGTGCACAAGGTATTAATATTAATCAAAGTGACCCTATAGGGGAAGCTTATCTCGATTTTCAAAAATATTTATTACAGTTAAAAGACCGAGGTATTGTTCTTACTATTTGTTCTAAAAATGATGAAGACAACGCTAAAAGTGCTTTTATTGAGAATGAGAATATGATTTTAAAGTTAGATGACATAGCTGTTTTTAAAGCAAATTGGGATGATAAAGCCAGTAATATACAGTTGATTGCTGATGAATTAAATATTGGTGTTAATTCTCTTGTGTTTGTTGATGATAACCCTGCAGAAAGACAAATTGTACGCCAGTTCTTACCCACTGTTTGTGTGATTGAACTGGATGATGATCCTGTTAACTACAAACAAAATGTGAATGATGCATTATGCTTTGATTGGCCTACGTTAACACGTGAAGATTTAAACCGTGTTGATACTTATAAAGATAATGCAAGGCGTCTATCTATGAGTCAATCTTTTGTGAATTATGACGATTATTTAAAATCTTTAGAAATGGAAGCGTCACTAAAAGAGGTCACTCATGATGATATTTCAAGGTATGTACAATTAACGAATAAATCAAATCAGTTTAATTTAAGAACGATGCGTCTACAAGAAAATCAAGTCTTAAGTATGCTTAAAGATGATCATTACAAATTGTTGTATGTCACATTAAAAGATTGCTTTTCATCATTTGGAATCATTTCTTGCTTAATCTTAAAGAAAGATGGTGATATCTGTTTCATTGAAAATTGGTTAATGAGTTGTCGTGTGTTAAAGCGTGATGTAGAAGTATACGTTTTAAATCAACTTGTTCTTATAGCGTCAAAATGGGGTTGTACACAATTGGTTGGTGAATATATCCCAACAACAAAAAACAAAATGGTGGAAAACTTTTATCCATCATTAGGTTTTGTTCAAAATGGTCATCTTTATGAACTAAATCTTGATCACTATGAATCAAAAAAGACATATATAAAAGGAGATGTATAAAATGGATTTAAGAGCAGAATTACAAGCATTGTTTCAAGATTTCTTTGAAGATGAAGATCTTATCTTAGAAGATCATTTGACTGCAGAAGATATTGAAGATTGGGATTCACTAGCACATATAGGTTTAATCGCAACGATTGAAAAGAAATACAACATTAAGTTTGCGACTGCGGAAATTTCAAGGTTAAAGAATGTTGGTGAGCTCATTTCACTAACAAAGAAAGCATTAGAATAAAACATGACAATCAATTCATTATTATTTATTCTAGCATTACTTTTAACGCCTTTTGTATTAAGAGTCAATAAACCATACAAAAAGTTAATCTTCTTAATCTTAAATATTATCATTTTTATATTATCAACAGGTTCTTTACAATCATTAATTGTATCATTTTTGTTTATTATGATTCCTTATATATATTGTCATTATTTTAAAAAGAAGTGGCCATTATTTATTGTATTGAGTCTTTCATTTATCTACTTTAATCAATATGGATGGATCTTTAATACTTTAAGAATTCCAATGTTGCTTTCAATTCAAGTCTTTGGTTTGTCTTATATCGTATTTAGGATCACTGATTTTGTGATTAACTATGACTATATAGATCAAAAGAAAAGAACATTAGTAAATTACCTTAATTATCTCTTATCTTTCTATACTATTATTTGTGGTCCAATTATGCAGTTTGAGGAATTTTGTGATAGTTTTCATAATGCAGGTAAAATTCCTCATGATAAAAATGATATTTATAGATTAATCAATAGAATTGTTAATGGTTATATAAAGGTAATGATTATTTCGTATTTTTGTTATCATGTCGCTTCGCTCATGTTCGATTCTATGCGAAGTGGGATAACACTCGTTCATTTTGTCATCTTTGCGATTGCTAATGTATGGTACATCTATTTTAATTTCTCTGGTTATTGCGATATTGTGATTGGCAGTGGTGCGCTTGCAGGATTGTACATCCCTGAAAATTTCAATAAACCTTATTTAGCGAGGGATATGAGTGATTTTTGGACAAGACAGCATATTACATTAACAAGGTTTATTACCAATTATATTTTTACACCAGTGGTAAAGACCATGGTCAATCATTTTGGTGTAGAAAGAATAGACTTATGTCAGTACGTAGGCTTCTTTATTGCCTTTTTTATCGCAGGTGTCTGGCATGGAACGACTGTGAGTTTTATCTATTATGGTATAGCACAAGCCATAGGGGTATGTTTAACGAAATTTTATAAAAGTTATATGTTAAAGAAATTAGGGAGTAAAAAAGCCTTTAAAGCTTATCAAGCTAAAAAAAGTGTTTATATTTGTGAAGTGATTTGTACACAAATATTTGTTTATTTGTCTTTTGTATTTATTGTATTTGATTTTGCAAGTTTAATGTTTTAGGAGGTCATCATGAAAATAACACGAAGAAATGAATGGTTTATGATTCTTTATTTGAGTATTAAGATCATTATTGTGATGATTGCTTGTTACGTTTTAGGAAGTACATTGGTACTTTATCAAGGATTCTAGGAGGATATGAAAATGAAAAAATTAGTTTTGGCTTTAGTTATGAGTTTAATGATAGTGGGGTGTTCTCAAAATAAAGAAACACCGGATTTATCACTCACAATGGATGACTTTATGTTTGAAGGATATAAACCTAATGACCAGTTTACTGGCAGTGAACTTGGTGACAACTATCAATACAGTGAATCAGAAAGTTGTGGTTTTACAGGGTTAGATAAATTCTATTCTTATGATTATTATGATATAGGAACTTATCCAAATGGTGATGTTGATCATATTCTTTATATTGATTTGTATGAAAATCAACAAACAGCCAGAGGGATTTCTATAGGAAATACTAAGGATGATGTGATTAACGCTTATGGTGAAGATTATACTCAAGAGGGAGATTACTACGTCTATACAATGGATAAAATGTTATTAAAATTCTTGATCATTAATGATGCGGTTGGCGGTATTCAAATGACATATGATGCATAACAATCAATTAAAACAATTTATTAAAGAATATAAGTATTATCTTTGTGCATTTGTATTGGTTGTCATTGTCTATTTTATATATTTTCAAATGAGGACAGTCATTTATAAAGAAGTGATTTGGGAACTCGGTGTGCCCTTTGAAGACGTGAATGAGGTTTTGGTGAAAAATCCGACGTCTCAAACAAAAATATTATCCCCTTTAGAGAGTGTCGATAGTGATCAGGTAGGTGATTACAATATTCAGATTTCTCATAAAGGAAGATTGTATGATTGCGTTGTTAAAGTCAGGGATACGCAGGCACCAAAGGCGAAAGTCAAAGAAAAGACAATAGTCATCAATACGATATTAAATCCTTATACACTGATTTATGATATAGAGGAAGCTTCATCACTAACAATTGAGTTTGATAAGGCATATGTATTTGATAAAGAGAAAACGTATTCTGTGAGAATAATATTAACAGATGAATATCAAAACAAAACAATATTAAAGACAAAGGTTCACGTTATTGATGACCAAGAGAGTCCAGAAGTCATTGAGAATCCAACGCTTTATATTTCTAGAGGTGCAGAGGATATAGATTATCTTGAGGGTCTTGTGTTAGAAGATAATGTGTGTGATCAAGATGATATACGCATATCAATTCATGATCAAGCAGTCGATGCCTCATCTTTTGGTGAGTATACAGTGACACTAAAAGTAGAAGATACGGCAGGAAATGTCCGATATGTAAAAAGACAAGTAGAAGTGACAATTATGGCCCTTGTTGAAACAAACCTTGTCTTAGAACAAATGAGTCCTGAATTATCAGATTCATTAGACCGTGTATTGGAGGATTTAATTCACGATGATATGAGTGAACGTCAAAAATTAAGGGCAGTTTATGATTGGTGTTTAACTTTACGCTATCAAAATAATGGTGAACAAGATTATTTAGAGAATTACTATCAAAACATGGAATCGTATGCTTCCTATATATTAAGTCGAAGGACAGGACATTGTTTTCATTATGCTGCGATACAAACGTATATGATACATAAATTAGGTCTACCCGTCTTTTTAATTAAGGGAGAAGGAATAAATACTGCATTAAATTATGAACTTCATTTTTGGAGTGTTGTTCAATTAAATGGGACATGGTATCATTTTGATCCTTTATATGAACAACTCTTTCTATACAACAAACAATTCTTCTTATCAACGTCATCTTCAATTTATAATGTAACGCATAGATGGGATAAAACACTTTATCCAGGAATATAAAAATACACATCATTGATGTGTATTTTTTATCTTGATTTAAACCAATAAACAAGGCCACTTTCACTAAAATCGCCAGTGAGAGGATCAACAGGAATGGATTGTAATGTCGCTGTTGGACTGTACCATTCTTCTTCTGTTTGTAAGTAATTGGCCATATGCTGGAAGACAACTTTAGGCACCATTTTATCCTGTGTGATGGTCAGATCCCGATTGTCATCAAAACCTACCCATGATAAGAGAGTGTAATTGGGATTGTATCCAATACATAATGAATCAAAATCACTTGTCCCTGTTTTACAGGCAAATGTTGTATTTGTCTGATAATTACTCATTGTTGGGTTTGAGTATGTATGATACTCAGATTTAAATGTTGATGTTAATAATTGACTTAAAATTAAGCATGTATCACGATCTAATAAAGCAACATCATTGTTTTCACGTTGATAAAGAACTTCATTATTATGATTTGTAATCTTTGTGATTGTATGAATTTCTCTGTTAATTCCTTGATTTGCGAATGTTGTATAGATATTTGCAACTTCATAAATATTTGTATTTAATGTCCCTAATGCAAGAGAAGGGTGTGGTGAGACATGTGTATAACCAAATTTATTTAAGGCGTTAACAAGTGCTTGTTCTCCTAAGAACAAGTGCGTTTTAACAGCATAGATATTATCACTTAATGCGATAGCTTGAGCCAGCGTAATCTCTGTGTTGGCATAACGATCGCTAAAATTCGTTGGTGCATATGTTTGTCCACTTTCTAATGTAAACTCAGTTGGTGCACTCAGGAACTTAGTATTAGGCGTAAAACCGTTCTCTAAGGCTACGTAATAAAGGAGTGGCTTGATTGTTGATGCGATTTGCCTTTGTGCATCAGTCGCCCGATTAAACTGCGACAGAGCATAGTCCTTTCCACCAACAAGGGCCATAACACCAGCATCATCATTGGAGACAACCATACTGGATATTTCAAGTTCACCCTTATCATTCATATTGTCACTAACAGTGGCTTCTAATTCATTTTGTGTATCAGAATCCATTGTTGTATAAATATTTAATCCTTGGTTAATATAATTTTCTTCATAGAATCCTAAATCAGTTAATTCTTGTATAACTGTATCTTTATAATAAGGATGTTGATTTTTAGATGCTGAAGTTGGATTTTCATTTAAAACAAATTCAGTATTCTGTATTTCTAATGATTTTTCTTCTGTAATATATTCATCTTCAACCAAACGATCTAAAACAAGCTTTTGTCTTTCCTTTGCAGCAACCAAATCGATGTATGGAGAATAATATGAAGGTCCATTTATAACTCCTGCTAACATTGTTGCTTCATTTAAATCAAGTTCACTTGGTTTTTTATTAAAATAATATTGTGAAGCATTTTTAATACCATAGATTCCATGTCCAAAAAAAACAGTATTGACATAACCTTGTAAAATGGTATCTTTATCGTAATGGGTTTCCAAACGTATTGTTAGAAAAGCCTCCTTGATCTTTCTTTCCCATGTTTTATCGTTTGTGAGAAAGAGAAGACGGGCATACTGTTGAGAGATTGTACTCGCTCCTTGTGACTTACTTGCCACTAGGTTCTTCACAACTGCTCTTGATATCCCAACAATATCAAACCCTAAATGTGAATAAAAACGATGATCTTCAATAGAGACGATCGCAACTAAAAAATCTTCAGATATCTCATTTAATGAGACATCGTTACTTTGTTCATCAGATTGGTAAAATAATGCGCCTTGGTCATCATACATCTTGATATAATGTCCTTGTCCTATTTGAGGTGCCTCCATAAAAAAGCCTACCCCATATATGATCATGACACAAACTATCCCGAGTATGAGAACTCTACGTGCCCATAACACTAAAGTTTTCAAAAAAACCACCTCGTATTCATTTTTACCTAAAATATGTTATAATATTCAAGGTGAGATAAATTATGTATAAAACAAAACAAATTCAATATAAACTAATTATTAAACATGATACCCATAAAGAAACGGTTGAATACAAATGTCAAGGGATCTTAAAAGAAGATCATAAGACACTCATTCAATTTAAAGGAGATGAGGGCGTCATTACTATTCATTATTCTCAAGAGTGTATAGATCTTATACACAATGATTCTAAACTTATTCTAAAGATTAATGAAAGAGTAAAAAATCTCTATCAAACACCATATGGTGATATGGTGTTATATACATATTTAAAACAGTCATCATTTGATCATGACGTTTTAAAAATAACTTATGAACTATTTGATGAAACACATAAAGTGTCAACAAATTATATAATGGTTCAACTCTCAGAAGTCTTTATAGGAGGAAGTGAGAATGAAAATCTTTAAAGCCTTATCAAGTCGAATATTTATTTTTGGTTTGTTAATGGTGATTCAAGCATCATGGATCTTTTTATTGACGTTCAATATCATTGAATCAAATCGATGGATTGAAACCTTATTGTCTTTAATAAGTGTCCTTGTTGTTCTTGCGATATTAATGAAACAAGATAATCCCTCATATAAAATTTCTTGGATTATCTTAATCTTATGCTTCCCCATCTTTGGTGGTTTATTATACATATTTGTTGGTAATAAAAAACCATCACGTATTATTAGACGTTCAACACAACCTATATTAGATGAAATGAAAGGTGAAATGTTAATGTCTAATGAATGTTCTAAAGATCTTGATAATCAAGTGTCTTATGGCTTTTCATATTTAAAGGCAATGGGATTTGGAACATATCAAAATACAACTTCAAAATACTATCCTTTAGGGGAATATTGTTATATAGATTTATTAAGGGATTTAAAACAAGCAAAACATTATATCTTCATGGAATACTTTATTGTGAGTGATGGAAGAATGTTTAATCAAATTTTGGCAATCCTTAAAGAGAAGGTCAAAGAGGGGGTAGAGGTCCGCTTCATGTATGATGACTTTGGTAGTTTGACGACATTGCCTTATCATTATGAAAGAGAACTCGAAAACAGTGGTATCAAATCATTGGTCTTCAATCCATTTAAACCTGTATTATCAGTAGCGATGAATCATCGTGATCATAGAAAGATTTGTGTTATAGATGGGTATATTGGCTATAGTGGTGGTTTCAATCTAGCAGATGAATACATTAACTGTGAAGAAAGATTTGGACATTGGAAAGATACTGGTATTCGTTTAGAAGGTGAAGCAGTATGGAATCTATGTGCTATGTTTTTATCTTTATGGAATGCATTTAGAAAAGAAGATTATGATTACTCTATCTATAAACCAAAACATCATCAAGTGAAGAATGTTCCTACTGATGGATATGTTGTTCCTTATGGAGATTCACCACTTGATAATGATCGTATAGGTGAAGATGTCTATTTAAATTTAATTCAACAAGCAAAAAATGAAATCTTAATTATGACACCGTATTTTATTATTGATGATACGATGATCAAAGCATTTGAAATTGCTTGTAAAAAAGGTGTAAAAGTAAAAATTATCACACCAGGTATTCCAGATAAACGAACAGTTTATCGTGTCACACGTTCTTATTATCACCATTTAATTGAATATGGTGTAGAATTCTATGAATATTGTCCTGGGTTCTTACATGCGAAAGGAATCTTAGTTGATAACGAAATCGCTACCGTTGGAACAATTAATTTTGATTATAGAAGTCTCTATTTACACTTTGAATGTAACGTTCTTTTATATAAGACAAAGAGTATTGAAGATATTGCTTTAGACTTTAAAAAGACGCTTTCACTCAGTAAGAAAATAGATGTAAAATACAGTAAAAAATACCTTGGAATCTATGAATCTATATTAAGATTATTTGCGCCGTTAATGTAAGAAAATCATTGACTATATAAGGAAATGTGATATTGTATTTAGGTATGATATATAAAGGAGGAGACTATGGCTGTTAATAAAATTGAACTTTCTTTAAAAGAAGTCTTAAAACAAGCAATCATTGATTTAAACTATGTAGATGATTATGAATTAGATAAAATAGTCATTGAAATTCCTAAAGATAAAGCTCATGGTGATTATTCTAGTAATATTGCAATGCAATTAACGAAAGTCCTTAAGCAAAATCCTAGGGAAATTGCGAATAATATTATTTCAGCAATTAATAAAGAAGCTGGTAATATTAATCAAGTAGAAATAGCAGGACCTGGTTTCATAAACTTATTTTTAAATAAAGATGCTATGACATCAATTATAAAAGAAGTCTTAAATGAACAAGATAATTATGGAACATCAACATATGGTCAAAATATTAAATATAATATAGAGTATGTATCAGCAAACCCAACTGGTGACTTACATTGTGGTCATGCGAAAGGGGCAGCTGTTGGAGATAGTATTTGTCGTATCATGAAAGCGGCAGGTTATGATGTTGTTGGTGAATATTACATCAATGATGCAGGTAACCAAATTACGAATTTAGCAATATCTTTATATGTAAGATATTTAGGATTGTTTGGAATTGAAAAAGAAATTCCAGCTGATGGATATCAAGGTAAAGATATTATTGAAATTGCGAAAAAGATTAAAGAAGATCTTGGTGATAAATATGTAGAAGCAAGTGAAGAAGAAGCGTTAGCTTACTTTAGAGAACTTGGAACAAAATACCAACTACAAAAGATCAAAGATATCTTAAAAGAATATCGTGTAGAACACGATGTTTGGTTTAGTGAAACATCTTTATATACTGAGAACAAAATTGTTCCAGCAATTGAAGAATTAAAAAACAAAGGTTACACATATGAATTAGATGGGGCTTTATGGTTTAGATCTACTGATTTCGGAGATGATAAAGACCGTGTCTTAATTAAATCTGATGGAAGCTATACATATTTAACTCCTGATATTGCATATCATTTAAATAAATTAAATAGAGGATATGAATATCTTGTCGATTTACTTGGTGCAGATCATCATGGTTATATCAACCGTATGAAAGCAGCAATTCAAGCATTAGGATATAATGCTGATCAGTTAAATATTGATATTATGCAAATGGTAAGAATGGTTGAAAACGGTGAAGTCGTTAAAATGAGTAAACGTACTGGTAACGCAGTAACAATCAAAGACTTAATTGAAGATATTGGTGTTGATGCTGCACGTTATTTCTTTGCAGCAAAAGCAGCAAATACACCATATGACTTTGATTTAGGATTAGCGAAATCAAATTCAAATGAAAACCCTGTTTACTATGCACAATATGCTCATGCGAGAATGTGTTCTATTGAAGCGCAAGCAAAACAATTAGGTGTAGAAGCAAGTGATCACTTTGAGTTATTAACTCATGAAAAAGAGATTGAACTTGTTAAACATATTAATGAATTAAGAAACGAAGTTGTTGAAAGTGCAAAACAAAGAGCACCACACAAAATCGCAAACTATATTCAAAAACTTGCTTCATTATTCCATACATTCTATAATGATTGTTATGTATTAGATGAAAACAATTTAGAATTATCTGCACAAAGATTAGCATTAGTCAGTGCAACTCGTATTACATTAAAAAATAG
>CAMTOK010000014.1 GCA_947074115.1 uncultured Erysipelotrichaceae bacterium
CTATCATACATTCTTTATTTTGAGTTATTAATATTATACCATATTTAGTAATTTATAAAAGTTATAACTGTATATACTGAAATACTGTAACCATTGAGAATATCAATAATAAACTTTAACCACTCTATGGGAAATGAGTGGCGACAAGTCATATTCTTTCGATAGTTTTGGACTTTTATTATAATAATATCTTCCCATAATAAAAGGAATTAAAAAAACACTGATTTATCAGTGTTAGTTGTTTTATGGTGGAGGCGAGGGGAATCGAACCCCTGTCCAAAAGCCGTCCCATATAAGGCTTCTACAGTTTATCTTGTTGAATGTTTTTAACTAAGCTACGATCAACAAGCAATCTTTCACTTAGCGATTCTGTAAATTTTCGAATTATATATCCAGACGCTATATAACCTTAACCCATATGTTATGTTACCAGGTTCTACAACTATAGGTAAATTGTAGGCTGATATTCGCTAATGTCTCTCTTAGACTAGCAAGCGAAAGATAATTGTCTGTTTCCAGATATTTTTTTTGTACACTTTACGTATGCCGACGACTGCAACCCTATTCAAACAAACCCCTGTCGAATCCAAGACGCCCCCATTAATAAGCATTTTTCAATGCTTTTGCAATATCTCTTTTTGCGTCTTTTGCCTTAAGATCTTGTCTTTTATCATACAATTTTTTACCTAGTGCTAAACCAATTTCAACTTTTAATTTTGAAGTCAAGAAATAACACTTTGTTGGAACAATTGTTAAACCACTTTCTTTCACTTCTTTTTGAAGTTTGGAAATCTCTTTTTTATGAAGCAATAATTTTCTAGTTCTTAATGGTTCATGATTAAATTGATTTCCTTGTTCATAGGGAGCGATATGCATGTTTTCTATATAAGCTTCATTATTCTTAAATCTTATATATGCATCCTTAAGATTGATATTTCCTTTACGTACTGATTTAATTTCAGTACCATGTAGTTCTATACCAGCTTCAAATGTTTCTTTTATAAAGTAATCATGAAAAGCTTTCTTATTTTGAGCAACAACCTTCATATCGACACCTCCCTTATCTTCTTCTTTGTGGTTTCTTTGACTTATTTATTTTACCCTTTTTATTCCATTTTGTCTTTACTTTTTTGTCGTTTACCTTGATTGTTTTTGTCTTTCTTGGTTTTGATTTAACACCAACAACTTCAAAATCAATAGTTCCATCTTTTTTACTCGCAGCAATAACTCTGATTTTTACTTTATCAGATAATCTAAACTGTTTTCCTTTAGCTTCTCCAATAAGCATCATGTTTTTGTCATCAAATACATAATAATCATCAGTTAAGTCTGTAATATGAACCAGTCCATCAATCGTATTTGGTAATTCAACAAAGAATCCAAAATGTGTTACAGATGAGATCATACCTTCAAATTCTTCACCAATATGTTTAGACATATATTCTGCCATTTTCATATCGTCAACTTCACGTTCTATCTCAATAGCGACTCTTTCTCTATTAGATGATTGTTCAGCAATACTTGGTAAGACTCTCTCAAAATGATTTGCTTTTTCTAGATTGTTTTCAAATAAATACGTTCTAATCAATCTATGCACAATTAAATCTGGATAACGTCTAATTGGTGATGTAAAGTGAGTATAATATTCACTAGCAAGTCCGTAGTGACCTAAACATTGGTCTTCGTATCTAGCTTTTTGCATACATCTTAATAACATAGTTGATATAATCGTATGTTCATCCATACCTTTTGTTTCATCTATAATAGCACTTAATTCATTTGGATATACCTTTTCAAGTGATCCTTTAATAGTAATACCTAATGGTTTTACCATTGTTGCGAATTGTTGAAGTTTTTTAAGTTTTGGATGTTCATGGATTCTATAAATAAATGGAATATCCATCCACTTAAAATGTTCAGCGACTGTTTCATTCGCTTTTAACATAAACTCTTCAATAATTTTATCTGATGTCCCTCTTTCTCTAAGAATAACATCATATGGTTTTCCATTTTCATCTACAAGAACTTTACCTTCATTAACATCAAAATCTATTGATCCTCTTGAATCTCTTTCTTTTCTAAGAACCTTTGCAAGTTCTTCCATTAAAAAGAATAAATCAACAACATCACTATATTGATCTTGTAAATGTTTGTCACCATCTAAAATCTTATTAACATTATTATAAGTCATTCGGTAATTTGAATGAATTATTGTTGGTAAGATTTCATGTTGAACAACTTTACCATCATTATCAATTTCCATAAAGCAACTAATTGTAAATCTGTCAACATCAGGATTTAATGAACAAATTCCATTTGATAATTTATGTGGTAACATTGGAATAACACGGTCAACTAAATAAATAGAAGTTCCTCTTTTTAAAGCTTCTACATCTAATGGTGTTCCTTCTCTAACGTAATAAGATACGTCAGCGATATGGACACCTAGTCTATAATGACCATTATCTAATTTCTTTAATGAAATCGCATCATCTAAATCTTTAGCGTCATCACCATCAATTGTAACAATGACTTCATCTCTTAGATCAACTCTGTTTTTGATGTCATCTTCATCAATTGTATCACTAATTTCTGAGACTTGTTTATAGACGTCTTTAGGAAATTCAATATCAACATCATGTGCATATACTATTGATAGAATATCAACACCTGGATCATTTTGATGCCCAATGATTCTGACGATATTTCCTTTTAATTGAGGTTTGTATGCCTTAATTTCAACAACGACTTTATTCCCTAATACAGCACCATGTAAATGTGCAGCATCAACAAAGATCTGTTTAGTAAATTTAGAATCATCTACATCAACATAACAATCTCTTTTACCACGTTTGACAACGCCAACAAACTTTGTCTGTCCACGTTCTACTACTCTAACAACTTTCGCTTCTTCTCTTTCACCCTTTTGGTGTTTGAGTTTTTCAATTATGACAGTATCTTTATCATGTGCATCTCTCATATGTAGAGCACTGACATAGAATTCTCTGTCTTCATCAACTTTAACAAATCCGAATCCTTTTTTACTAACTTCTAACACACCTTTTAATACATTCATCTGACCAGGTATGTAATATTCTTGAAAATCATTTCTAATAATACTTCCTTCATCTTCTAAGTGATTCATTAATTTAATAAATTCTACGTAATCTTCTGTATCAGTCATTTGAAAATGTGCAGCCAGTTCGTTAATTCGTCTTTGTTTAAATTCATTATCTTTTAATACTTCTAATATCATTTCTTTCATGGTTTTCACCTCCTTAAAATAAAAAATAGGGCAAAGCCCTATTTTGATTAACCCATTCTAATTAAGATTGCGATAACGAAGAACGCTATAGCTAATCCAGTAGTAATTCTAGTCAGTATCAACTCTGCACCACGTTCTTTTTGTTGAGCAAAAAGATTTGAACTTTGTCCAGTTAATGCATTAACGATACCTTCAGATTTTCCACCTTGTAATAGGCAAACAATTATAAGAGCTATTGAAACAATCATTAATAAAACATTTAATAACATGATGATACCTCCTTTTCTTAGTTTTATACATTCGCTTTACAAGTGTACCATATTATTTTTTAAATTACAATATTTATTTATTCATCAACCGCAATAACACTGTATTTTTGGTCCTTTTCTATAATAGTGACTGTTGTTGTTAATGTTGTTGAATCTAATTTTTCATTAAATTCATTAAACGTTATATTCATAACCACATCGTAGTAAGTGTAGTCTTCTAATCCACTAATTGCTTTTGTTGATACATCATTACTTAGTACACGAATACGTGTAACCTCTTGTGTATTTTTACCTTCTGCAATCACAGATTCAATTTGAGAATAGTAACCCTCCAACGCATAATTAACAAAGTCTTCTCTTTTGTCTTCTAAAAGATAAGGAACGCCCCCAATTGTCACATCTGTTTTATTACTTAAGGTATAATAGTCTGTTGCAAAGTACATAGCAACTAAAGAACGAAGTGATTCTTTATTATTTCTTGTATTTGCTACCTTTAGTTGATTATATATATTATTCATATAAGTAGTCGGGTTTGATAATTCTTCATAAACTATAACGATTGATGGTGTTGGAGGTTTGATTTCTTCTTTTTGTGACATAATCATCATTGTTGATAGTAAGAATATTACTGTGACAAATACCAATACATATTTTAATTTCATTTTACTTCTTATCTTTTGATAAGTCTTTGAATCTTTAATATGTGGTAGATAATCGCTTTGTATAAATATATTCGCAATTGTCAGTAAAGGTTTATACTTTCTTCCAATCATATTTGTCGCTTCAATAAAGATTTCAAAGAAGATCATAAGGACACAAAAAAGCAATGTCGCTAGTAATTTATCATAAACATAAATATAAGAACAAACTGAAAATAAAATTGTAACAATATATAAAATTAATACACTTTTTCTTTGTCCTAATTCTAATGAGAACATTAATTTGTGATGTAAGTGATTTCTATCAGCCTCACTCATTTTCTTATGATTAACTTTACGTCTAACTATTGCGATAAACGTATCCATAATTGGGACCATGAGAACAACGATCGGAGCTCCTAATGTAAAGAAAGATGAGCTCTTATATCCAAAACCTAATAATGAAATAACTGCAATCATATATCCAATAAATAATGCTCCGCAATCACCTAAAAATATTTTTGCTGGATGGAAATTGTAGATCAAAAAACCTGCAATTGCTCCTGCTAACATTAATGATAATGATGTAATGTCTGTTCTTCCATATGTAAGTGATGTTATGGAAATAGTTACCAATACAATGATAGATATTCCACCACATAAACCATCTAATCCATCAATAAGATTAACTGCATTACATATACCTACAATCCATACAATTGTTACAATAATCGCAATAACATAGGAAATTGTTTCTGGTAAGAAAGGTAGAGTAAATCCTTTTAATGAGATCCCACCATAAAATATCACAACTAGTGCCGCAACCAATTGTCCTGCAAGTTTAAACTTGGGAGATATATCATGTATATCATCATATAACCCTGTCATAAAGACAATAAATCCACCAATGAGGATTGAGTTAATTTGTGTATCCGTTTTTAAGAAAATCATAGCGCCTATGAGAAAAGCAGCATATATAGCATAACCACCAGTTCTAGCAATAACACCTTTATGTACAGTTCTCTGATTGACATGAGCAATAATACCTAATTTCTTAGAAACTTTACTCACAATCGGAACAAATAAAACGCTTATTATAAATGTAATAACAAATGAAGAAAATATTTCGATACGCATCATATTCCTCCTTTCCTTTGTATTATATTACAAATTTATATAAATTTATAGAAAATATTATATATGTATTAATTATTGTCAAAATAAATGGTATAATTCAAGAAGGAGGAAATATATAATGCACACATTCGGAATTTCAGTTTACCCTGAAAAAGCCCCTATCGAAGAAGTCTATAAATATATGGAAACTGCTTCACAATACGGCTTTAAAAGAATTTTTACTTGTCTTTTATCAGTAAAAGACACAAAAGAAAACATTATTAATGATTTTACTGAGTTTTTAACAAAAGCTCATGAATTAGGATTTGAAGTTGCTGTTGATACAAATCCTGAAGTCTTTGAACACTTAGGAGCAACCCCTAGCGATCTTAGTGTATTTCATCAAATGGGAGTTGATATTATTAGACTTGATGGTTCATTTGGAACTGTCAAAGATATTGAAATTACTCGTAACCCTTATAAAATTCTTGTTGAATTTAATGGAAGTATGAATCAAGGACTTGAAATATTATTAAATAGTGGAGCTAACAAAAATCAATGTATAACTTGTCATAACTTTTTCCCTGAAAGATATACAGGTTTAGATTGGGACTACTTTAGAGAAATGAACGCTTATTGGAAGTCATTAAATATGCGTACTGCTGCCTTTGTAAGTAGCAATGAAAGCAATACACATGGTCCATGGAATGTTTTCTGTGGATTACCTACTGTTGAAATTTTTAGAAATTTACCTATTGATTTACAAGCACGTTATATGTTAGCGACAGGTGATGTCGATGATGTTATTATTGGTAATGCTTTTGCGTCTGATGAAGAATTAAAAGCACTATCTGAAATTGATTTACAAAAAGTCTCTTTTAGAATTGATGAAAGAGAAGGGATTTCTGAAGTTGAAAAGAAAATCATTTATGATTATGAACCACACTGGAATAGATACGATTACTCAACATTTATGTTAAGATCATCTATGTCTAGAACTGTTTATGGAAAAGAATCAATTCCTCATTTACCATGTGATAAGAAAGTATTTACACGTGGAGATGTACTCATTGTTAATGACAATTTGGCTCATTATAGAGGAGAACTAGAAATCGTTTTAACTGAAATTGAAAACGATGGAGAAAGAAATCTTGTAGGTCGTGTTAAAGAAGAAGAAATGATGATGCTTGATTTAATTAAACCAGGTTTCCATTTCAAAATACTAAAATAACCACTTCATATTATTGAAGTGGTTTTTCTTTATCTAAAATATCATTTAATTGTACAGCTACACCATCTTCTAAGACGGATGGACAAATGATTTCTGCTCTCTCTTTTATAATATTTAATGCATTACCCATTGCTATTGGATGAGCAACAGTTTCAAACATTTCTACATCATTAGGCCCATCACCAAAACAATAAGTGTTTTCTAACGGTATACCAAGCATGCTTACTACATTGAGTATACCCGTTGCTTTCGTTGTAATAGAAGAATACACTTCCATACTATGGTTATCAGGATGAAGCTCGTGCTTAAAATGATCAAATAAGTTACATACAGTTTTATATTCTTCTTCTGTATTCACCCACATTTCAATTTTGACTATTTGATCATGTAGATGTTTTACATCTGTTTCATAAGAAAAGTTATTAAAATCAATATTACATAGTTTATAGAAGTTTAACAACTTCTCATATGATTGATCTATATAACAATAATCAGTTGTTTGAATGACATATTCAATACCAAGTTCTTCTAGTGATTGGCACAATTGCGATACATGTTCTTGATTTAAATAATCAGTATAATCTTTCTCATCATATTTAATATGCGCTCCGTTAGCGAGTACATATCCATCAAAACCAATTTCACGAATATTTTCTGCAATATATCCGTACGGTCTTCCACTAGCAACAAAGCAATAATGGCCAGCGTCTCGTGCTCTTTTTATTGCATCTTTTACTGCTTGTGTTACGTGACCTATTTCCTGGGAAAACAATGTCCCATCTATATCAAAAAAGAATATTTTTTTATTCATATTAGTCTATCCATCCATAATATTTACATGCATATTCAATACCGTCTTGATCTGCATCTTTTGTAACGAAAGTTGCTTTATCTTTTAGTGGTTGAATAGCATTTCCCATCGCTATCGATGTCCATTCATTAATAAACATACTTAAATCATTTTTTTCATCACCAAAAACAACGACATCTTCATATTGTCCTCCTAAATGATCTACTATAGATTTGATCCCTATTGATTTATCACCCGGTTCAACAAATAAGTATTCTTTATGAAAACGACACCATGGCAACTTCTTTAATGTTTCTAATTGCTCTTCTTCTGGTGCAAAGCATGCGATATAAACCTTATATATTTCATTATAATCTCTAGGATTTAATCCTTCTATGACCTTTGTTTCCATATAAATATCATGCGTAAAATCATAGAATCTTTCGTCAGGTGCTAGTCGTGTTGTACTATTGTCAGGAGACATAGCCCAGATATATCCTTTTGCTTGGCATTCTTCAATCAATTGTACACATAAGTCATAATTTAATGGTTTGACTTCTATAAGTTGGTTATTCATAGTAATACCATTTCCACCATCACTTACCATATTCTCAAAACCTAATTCCTCCATATGATCAACAGCCATTGCATAACTACGTCCTGTTGCAATTGCTAGAAAATGACCCTTTTCTTTTAATTGTCTTAAAGTCCTTTTTGTTGATTCTGGAATATATTGGTCACCTGGTGTTCCGACAGCAAGTGTTCCATCTATATCAAAAAAGAAATATTTTTTATTCATATTTTCACCTCATTGATTACTTTAGCAAATTTCATTACATTTTATTCAATATTTACTGAACATGAAAAAAAATAATGCTTTCGCATTATTTTAATGAACTAATATTTTCTAACATAATTCCGCATCCTTCAGCAACACAGTTTAATGCGTTTTCAGCAACGAATACTGGAACTCCTAATCCTTCTTCTAAGTATTTATCTAAATTATGAAGTAATGCTCCACCACCAGTTAAGAAAATTCCTTTGTTGATGATATCAGCAGATAATTCAGGTGGTGTTTGTTCTAAAACTTGTCTTGCAGCAATTAAGATTGTACGACAACATTCTTGTAACGCTTCAGCTGTTTCAGTAGCACTAATTGTGATTGAATGTGGTAATCCTGTCACTAAATCTCTACCTCTAATGCTCATCGTTTTCTTAGGATCTGGTTTATATGCAGTTCCAATTTCCATCTTAATATCTTCTGCAGTACGATCACCGATTAATAATTTATATTTATCTTTAATAAATTTAATTAATTCAGTGTCCATTTTGTCACCTGCATTTTTTAGAGAAGTACTTGTAACGATATCACCTAATGATAATACGGCAACATCTGCAGTTCCACCACCGATGTCGATTACCATGCTTCCTGAAGGTTTAGCAATATCTAATCCAGCACCAATAGCAGCAACTTTTGGTTCTTCCTCTATAAATACTCTTTTCGCACCACATCTAAGAGCAACGTCTTGGATCGCGCTTTTTTCAATTGAAGTGATATTTGATGGACAACAAATTAAGATTGTTGGTCTTGCAAATACACCTTTTAAGTTTAATTTATTAATGAAATGAGTTAATAAAACTTCTGTCGTCTGGAAATCAGCGATAACACCATCTTTTAATGGTCTAATTGCCTGATATTTACCAGGAGTTTTACCAAGCATATCTCTTGCTTCTTGCCCTACAGCAATAGCTTTATTTGTTTCTGTATTAATTGTTACAACTGAAGGTTCATTAACAACAATCCCTTCACCTTTAACATAAATAAGAATATTAGCAGTACCTAAATCGATACCAATTTCTTTTGAAAATTTCATATGTACTCCTCCTATAGCACTTTAATTGTATCATTTTTTGTTGCAAATACAAGAAAAAAATAATAGCGATTATAAATCGCTATCTGATAGAAGTGAGTAGCTCACCAATATATTTTTCTGGGTTTAATAACTTATCCCCAACTTGTAAAATGAATGATAAATGGTTACCTAAATCAGCTTCATAAACGTTTTCACCGCTCTTACCAATTGTATCACCTTGTTTTACAGTTTGATTAAGTTCAACATTAACGACAGATAATGATTCATAAGTTGTTGATATATTGTTTGAATTTGTAATTGTAACAACCCAACCTAATACAGGATCATTAGTTTTCTTTGTTACTGTTCCACTAATGGCTGCAACAACATCGAAAATCTCATTTTTGTTTGAGTAATCTACACCTTGATTTGGTCTATACACATTTTCAAATAAGATTAATGATGCAGCTTGTTTTTCAGCTGTGTCATCTTTGTCGTAAAAATATCTTACAATACCAATTCCATCAGCAACTGGAGATAATACCTTTGTATCTTCTACAACAGTTGGGGTTTCATCTTCAACCTTTGCTGGATCCTTTGTTTGAACATTCGTAACCGGATTGTCATCAAACTCTGAATTTTGGTTATCTAAAATACTTTGAATAATTCCTACCCCTCCTAAGAAGAGCGCTAATGCTAAACAAATGCCCACTATTTTCTTATAATGAATTGTTCTCTTTTTCATATTCATACTTTCACCTCGAGTGTAGTATGAACAGTTTTTTCTAATATATACCTATAATATCAATATTTTTATAATAATAATTAAGAATATCTAAATAATCATAATCTTCTAACGCCATTCCTTGTGCGCCATACTGGCTCATTCCTACCCCATGCCCGTATCCATACGTTGTTATTTTGTAACCAGTCGATGTTTTTACCAAATCAAAAGATGAAGATGCTAGTCCTAACTTCTCTCTTAATTCTCTTCCTGTTATTGTTTTATTATTTAATGAAACTTCTTTTACATAGCCACTATCCGTATATGATTTGACAACCATATTAATAGATCCAGATACATTAAGTAATGATCTTAATTCTTTAAATGTAAACTCACTTGTTCTTTTAAATTTAGGATCCGTTTCTTTTTCCCATGAACTTTCTACAGCAACCAAATATGGTTGAGTGCCAGTGAAGTATTCCCCACTTCCTGCTGTTTTACCACAACTACTTGCAAAAAAGAGAGCAGATATATACTTATTATTATACTTCATTGCGATACCTCTTGTTTCTTGAACTGCTTCAGTGACTTTTGCTTTATAGAATTCGTATTGACCTCCCCATTTTGTTTTCATCTGTTCATCTGTCAAATAGACTTGCGTTGATGTCGTTGCATCAACTTTAAGATTTCTAGATAAAACATACGTTCTACTAGCAACTGCTTGTGCTTTTAACGCTTCAATTTCAAAATTTGCTGGCATTTCTCCTGATAAAACACCCACCAAGTAATCTTCTATATCAAGTTTTAGTGTTCCACTGTCTGTTTTGACACTCACTATATATTCTTTTTCCTTATGTAAATATAGTTCCTCAATCAAAATCTTTAGTGGTAATGATGTAATTATAGCAATGAGTATAACTATCAGTGTTATCTTTATATATATTTTTTTCATATAATAAATATATGAACCAATATTATATTTATGTCATAACATTATTATTCGTAAATGAGTCTCTTATTTAAACAAATAGAAACAAAATATATGAATATCTCTAACTCTATCAATAGATATATTCTTTTCTCAAGTCTTCTATTTTGTTATAATGTCCTTAATAGGAGGTATATATGAACGTTCAATACGCATCAATTCAAGATATTAATCATATTATAGATATAATTGATCAATCAAAAGCCTATTTTAAGGAAAGTCACATTAATCAATGGCAAGATGGTTATCCTAATAGAGATACATTTAATGAGGATATACTTAATAATAAATGCTTTGTATTAAAAGATAATGATCTTATACTCGGAACTATGTACTTCGCAATTGAAGAAGATCCAACTTATAAAGACATTGAAGGCTCATGGTTAACGAATGCTAAATATGCTGTGATCCATCGTATTGCTGTTTTGCAAAAAGAAAAAGGTCGTGGATATGCTCAATACTTATTAGACTATGCAATCAAAACTTGTATAGATAATAATATAGAAAGTATACGCATAGATACCCATATAGATAATAAATCTATGCAGAGTTTTCTTAAACGACATGGATTTACGCTATGTGGTACAGTGACTCTCCCAAGCGGTGATAGCAGGATAGCTTTTGAATTATTAGTGCATAAATAGCAAACACCTCACATATAGTTTTATGTGGAGGTGTTTTTTTATGAATCAATATATGTTAGATATACCTTATCCTTCTATTAAAGGATTAGATTTAAATGTAACTTACGGACAAATGTTGCTCTCCAACTTAGGAGGAACTGTTTCTGAAATGAGCGCGATTAGCTTATATATTTATAATGCTGTTTTGTTGGAAACACAATGGCCTGAACTCTCAACAGCTTTCTTATCAATTAGTCAAACTGAAATGAAACATTTACAATTATTTTCAAGAATGTGTTCTATGCTTGGTGTTGACCCAAGATTATGGGATTGTCAAAATGATTTTCTAGAATATTGGTCACCTGGTTATAATGTTTATCCAAGACAAATTAAAACAATGTTAGAGAACGCAATTATCTCAGAAAATCATGCAATTCAAAATTATGAATATCAATTAAGATGCATACAAGAACCAATCATACAAAGTGTACTTAATCGTATTATACTTGATGAAAAACATCATGTGCATATATTAGAAAATTTCTTAAATGAATATATGTCTACTAAAAATATAAATTCATATGAATAAAAGACCGAAAGGTCTTTTATTGTTCTATATTAGCAATACTTTCTTGTAAATCTATTTTCTGGTTTTCTAATTCTTCTAATTCTAACCTTTTTTCTTCTAGTAATGCTGTGTGTTCTTCAATAATTTGACTCACCGCGGTCATATCACTTTGTTTAATATCACTTGATCCACTAATAGCATTACCTACTATAATACCAATAATAATTATTATTATTTCTTTATAATGTTTTTTAAAGAAACCTGTTTTTTTCTCTTCAGTTTCTTTAATTTTAAGATCTTGATTGAAGTTCTCTTTAGGTTCTGTATGTACAGTACTTATTTTTTTTTGAAATCTTACCGGACCAGTTCCACCATATACTCTTGTCCCTTTCTTATTTGTACTTATCCTTGCACCTTTAACGCCAGTGGAAATTCCAACGCCACCTTTGGATGATAAATTTAATCTTGTATTCTTACCGATTTTAAATGATTTTCTAAATGTTAATCCCATTTTATAACCCCCTTAATAACATTTTTGACAGGCACGCATACCGCTTGTATTTGCTTTTTCAAGGGTAATTTGTGTCGGTGTTTTCATTCGGCTACATGTTGAACTCGAGTGATAAATAGTAGCATCAGATCCTTTTATCCATACCATTTGACTCGTTTCATTAACTACAGCTTCACTTTGTTGTGTGGCCTCAGATTGTGTTGTTGAAGACTGACTTGATGACGACTGCGTTGAAGTTGATTGATTCGAAGAAGATTGTGTAGTAGAAGACCCTGCAGTTTGGGTTGAAGCTGTTTCTTGTTTTTTTGCTTCTTCTTGAGCTTTTGCTGCTGCCTCACTTGCTAATTTCTCTTCTTCAACCTTTTTTGCTGCTGCAACGAGCGCTAATTCTTTTTCTTGTTCCAATTCTAAGATTTCTTCATTTTTTTCTTGAATTAAAGATTCAATTGATGACAATTCATTTTCTAATTCTTTTTGCTCACTTATTAAATTTTCATAGTCTGTGCTAGATATTGCTCCTATATTTCCAAATACACCAAAAATAAACACAACTAATATAAATAATACTATTTTTTTCATTAACTTTACCTCCATATTTTTCCATATTTATAATATTAACAAAAAAATAATATAATTTCATTTATTTTTACATATTTAATATAAAAACCATATTTGATAATCAAATATGGTTAAACATTATTTTAATTTTTTTCTAAACTCGCGAATCTCTTGATCCAGTTTATCTAATGCATTATCTAATACATCTGCGAGATAATCTCCAAATTCAAGCATATCATATAAATCTTTTAATGCTTCTATAACGCCTTCTTCAATTTCTTCACCTGAAGCAATTTCTACTAAGTCTCCATCACCATCTTTATCATATAAGATTTGATCAGGAATATCGTTGTCATTTGTATCTTTAAAATAAAGATTAAATTCACCATCTCCTGTTGTATCAATAGCTAATGTATCAATATTACCATTTCCTGTTGTATCAAGTAATGCTAAATCTGGTTCTTTGTCTCCATCAATATCAATAAGGATTTGGTCTCTTGTACCTCTAATTAATGTTTTTCTTAAATCCTTATCAAATTTCATTTTTCTTTTTAATTTCTTTAATGTTCCCATAATGTCTCCTTTAATTATTAAATTTTGATAACGTAAATATTGTTGCTAAGAATCCGATACCTTTCATAATGAAACTTAATCCAACTAAAACTGTTATTGCTATAATACCTACAATAGGATCAAACATTGAACATAATCCTAATCCAATAGCAATAATTCCTAGTATAAGAATAAGCCACCATGAGCCATACCCCAGTTTTTTACAATCAAATGCACCAATTATCCTTACGATTCCAGAGAAGATAATCCATACCCCAAATATGTACGGTAACATTGTCGCTACAAAGAAACCATTAAATAATAATATAACACCCATTATTATATCAACAATTCCCTCGAATAATAGCCATCCTGAACCTGTATACTGTTTTGCTCCCGAGAAATAATAAACTAGTGTTAATACCCCAGAAACCAATGCTAGAATAGCGATCATCCATGCAACTGAAACTAATGTAGCTGCTGGATTGAAAAGCGACATAATACCTACTGCAATCATAGCGATTGCAGCAATGATTGAAATGACTTTTTGCCATCCATTCATTGTCATCACTCCTTTTCTTTGATATTATGCCCTAACTCGATTTCTTCATACGAATAAAAAAACAACACAAACCATTCTGTGTTGTTTCTTTAATAAAAACGTATACTTTTTTATTAATCTTTTAAACGTCCTTCTTTTAAAAGTTTTAAAAGCTCATAATTTTGAGATGCACTACCTTCGTAATCATAAATGCCATTTTTTTCAGCAAGTTTTTTACGATTTGCAAATGATGTGTTTACACCAATTTGTGCAAGAGCATCAACTAAAGAAGTTCCTCTATAAGTTGGATTTGATAAAAATCTCATTGTTCCAGTAATACTTTTATCATTAACCCATCCCAATCCGTTACCGATTAAATAAGGATTTCTAGCATCAGGTTCAATACGAGTAATAGTTCCATGATTCATATAAGGAATTAATGGAATACTACTGTCTGAAGAAATATAAACATGATCAAAAGTGACATGATCTCCAACGTTGTAAGCTTTTCCTGTTACTGGAGTGTTGCTTCCTTCGTTTTGACCAAAACCGTTCATACCTAAACCTTTAATTTCAGCAGGGAAATCTACATAACAATAGTTCATATCTACTGGTTCATTTACTCCAGCGACAAAACCTTTGTCTGTATACTGCCACATACCGTAATTACCTGTATAATTTAAAGTATCATTATATTGGGCAATCCATTTTGTGTATCTTTCGAAGAAAATACCTGTTAATTTTGTTTTCCACCAATACAATGAAGCATAGAAGCCAACGTAATAATTATTTTTAACCATTTCGTCTGCGAATGCTTTACTTACTTTTTCAATTTGTTCATTTGATAAACGTCCAACTTTTGGATCTTCTAAATCATAATATACAGGGTACGCTAGTTTATAATCTTTGATCAATCTTATAGTGTGTCTAGCTTCACCTATAGCTTCTTGTTCTGTAGTTGCATATGAATAAATATATACACCAAAAGGAATTCCTAAACGTGTACATTCGTCAGCATTTCTTTTATATAATTTATCATCTTGCGATGTCATGTCTTGTCCATACCCAACTCTAAGAATAGCAAAGTCTATATGTTTTTTCGCTTCTTCCCAATCAATGTCTCCTTGATAATAAGAAACGTCAATACCATCTGTTACCATGAATTCACCTCCCAAACTACTATATGTTAAAATATCAAAATTGCCTTTACATTTGTCATAGTTTTTTTATTTTTAAACATGTTTAAGTATATGCGCCCTAGGGGTAACTATTCTTCTTTCACTTTTTTGATCCTTATAACCGGTAAAATCAAATTTAACTTATTACAAATTTAACCATAATTAATTGTTAATTGATTTTTACTTTTCATTCCTTTATATATTTACTCACATACTGTGTGAAAGACTACCGATTTATGACGAGAAATCTAAATTATATTGATTTAATCAACGAAATATGTACTTTTACATTAATTGGTGCGCATAATTTGTCGAGATGTGTTATAATGAAAAGGAAGGAGTGATTAAATGAAAAAACTGTGTATTGGGATTTTAGTTGCGAGCTCAATTTTTTCAATGAGTGTAGCAAGAAATCCAGTTGCAGCTATAGATTTTGCCGCTGAGGAAGATAAGTACATAAAACTATGCTCTTCGTCATCTCTGACAAGTGCTAATAAACAAGTCTGTGAAGACTTTAATGATTACTTAAGTAAGAAGAACTCTGATTTACAAAAAGAGTTAAATTCTAACAAGTCAGATTTAAAAGAAACAACAAGTACAATAAGTACTGTATCTGCTCAAATCAATACAATTGCAAATGACTTAGCTCAATTACAAAAAGAAATTAATTATTTATTAACATCTATAAAAAACGTTGAAACTAATATAAAAAATAAAGAAGAAGAAATGCGTGATCGTTTATACATCATGCAATCAGATTACAATACGAATCATTTTATTGAATATTTATTCGGATCAGAAAACTTTACTGATTTCTTCTCAAGAATAAGTACATTAAATGATATAACTGCTTATGAAAAAGAATTAATCGAAGAGTTAACAAGACAAAAGAAATCTCTTGAAACTCAAAGAGCTGCTGTTCAAGAAGCAGAAAAATCTTTACAAGCAAAGAAAAATACTCAAGTCGCATTACAAGATAAATTAATTGCTTTAAAAGTTGAACAACAACAAGCTATTAAAGATAACCAAACTGAATCAAATAAGGTAACTGCTGCTCAAGCTAAAATCGATGCTGCATTATCTGCATTAATGGACAATGCCCCTTCTACTGGTGGTGGTTCATATGTTCCTGGTTCATCAGCTGTTGGTAATGCTATTGCACAGAAAGCCTTAACTCGTTTAGGTATGAGATATTGGTGGGGAGCCCCTGGTGGTGGTTACGGTGATGGTCAAGGTCTTGATAATCCAAATGCCAAATATTTCGACTGTTCAGGTTTAGTTGCTTGGGCACATAGACAATCTGGTGTTATGATTGGAAGAAAAACTTCTGCATCATATGCTAATAGTGGAACAAGAGTTACACGTTCTCAATTACAAGCTGGAGATGTTATTACATTTAACTACGGAAGTGGTGTTCAACATATTGGTATTTACATAGGTGGAGGAAGCTTTGTTCATGCTGCCGGTAACGGTTCTGGAACAAGAGGTCAATACCCTAATCAATGTGTTAAAGTTGCATCATTATCTGGATATTGGGAAAAATACGTTTATAATTATAGAAGGTTATATTAATACAAAAAGCATTCGAATGATCGAATGCTTTTTTCATATCAATTTATTTCTTCATTAATTAATTCTTTAATTTCTAATTTTGATTCTTTTAATATCTTATAAGATTTAGAAAATTTTAATTTATCACTCTCATTAAGATTTAATTCTACAACTTCACGAACACCATTTCTATTAATAATACATGGAACTCCCATGAATATATCACTTACTCCATAGACATTATCCAAATATACAGAACAACAAAGAATCTTATTCTCATCATTAAATATTGTTTGAATTAACATATTTAATGATGCACCAATTCCATAGTATGTTGCCTTCTTTCTCTCAATAATTTCATAAGCTGCATTTTTAACTTCATCATATATTTCATTGAGATCATTCATATCAAGTTTCTTTTCATCAATATATTCTAAAATTGTTTTACAACCAATAAAGGTATTTTGCCAAGAAATAAACGATGAATCACCATGCTCACCCATAATGTATGCTTCAACATTGTCAGAGGAGATTTTTAGGTATTCACTTAATATATATTTCATTCTTGCTGTATCTAACAATGTACCTGTACCAATAACTCTATTATAATTGATTCCAAGAGTCTTATATACAATATACGATAATGTATCTACTGGATTACTTGCAATGATGACAATACCATCAAATGAAGTCTTTTTTATTTCTAAACAAATAGACTTAATTATTTTAGAGTTTGTCATTGTTAAATCAAGACGTGATTCTCCTGGTTTTTGATTTGCACCAGCACCTATGACAATAATATCTGCATCGTCACAATCTTTATATGTTCCTGCCTTTATTTTCATTTTGTGTTGACCGTATGGTAAGCCATGGTTCATATCCATTGCTTCGCCTCTTGCCTTTTCAAAATCTAAGTCTACTAAAACAAGTTCATCAATTCCACCTGTATTCATTAGAGAGTATGCCATACTCATTCCAACAAAACCAGTACCTATTAATACTACTTTTCTGTTATCCATTTTATCACCCATAATAGTATGCCTGATTTATAATCTTTTACACTAAAAAAAATATGTTTCACGTGAAACATATTTTTATTTTGATTTATTGTATTCATCATAGACTTTATTCTTAGGTAGATTATATAACTTTGCGACTTCTTTTATTGCATCTTTTGGCGTCATGCCTTTACTTATATACTCTTTTACCTTTTCGGTAGAATCAATTTCAATAATTTCTTCAACCTTATCCGCACCTTCTATGACAAGTACGATTTCTCCTTTAAGATCATTAACCTCTTCTTTAAGTACTTCTAATTCACCTCGAATAATTTCTTCATGCTTTTTGGTGATTTCACGACAAATAGCAATTTGTCGATTACCAAAAACATTATATATAGAATTCAACGTTTTATTTATTCTATGAGGTGATTCATAAAACACGAGAGTGAATTGATGATCTTTTAAAGATTCTAATTGTTTCTTCTTATTTTTCTCAGAATGATTTAAGAAACCGAAGAATGTAAAAGGTTGTGGTGCAATACCTGATACCACTAGGGCGTTTAAACATGCGTTTGCACCTGATATAGGTACAACATTATAACCATCATTAATTGCAGCTTGAACCAATTCATATCCTGGGTCGCTGATCGCTGGATAACCAGCATCGCTAACTAATGCAATATTCTTTCCCTCAGCTAGTAAACTTAATATATGATGGCTTGAACTTTCAATATTATGTTCGTGGTGAGATATTAATTTCGTATGTATATCAAAATGATTCATTAATTTAATTGTATTTCTTGTATCTTCAGCAGCAATACAATCTACCTCTTTTAGTGTATCGATTGCTCTAAATGTCATTTCTGATAAATTCCCAATAGGTGTTGCAACTAAGTACAGAGTTGCTTGTTCATTATTAAAACTCTTTTGTCTTATCATACGTTTTCTCCAAACATTCTTCTAACTTCTAAACTATAATCACCATTTTCGTCATGAGCGTATAGTGGTTTTTCAACTTTCAATCCATCGTTACCCTTGTATATTCCCTCGATTAATACAGTATTTGCATCTCTATCGAATTTCGGATAAACAAATTTTAACCGTTTCGGTACAATTCCATACTTCTGCATATAATTAATAATATCTATTGTCCTCTCAGGACGGTGTACAATTGCGAACTTAGCGTGATAATGCATAGACTTAGACGCAGCTAAAATTATTTCTTCAAGATTAACTTCGATTTCATGCCTCGCTATTTGCAAGTATTCGGACTCATTTAATATACTTTTCTCACCAACTTTAAAGAATGGCGGATTACAAACAATAAGATCTGCCCTTTCATCATTAACAATATAATCTTTGAGATTACAATGGACTATAGAAATTTGATCTTCTAAATTATTCATTTCTACATTCTTGTTAGCGACATCAACAGCGTCTTTTTGTATCTCAATTCCTGTAATATGAGCATTCGTTCTTCTTGATAATAATAAAGGTATAGCTGCATTGTTTGTACCAAAATCGATTATAGATTTAGTATTCTTTGTTATAGAACAAAAATGAGATAAAAGGACTGTATCTAACGAAAAGTTAAACATGTCCTTTCTTTGTATTATCTTCATATTGTTATGCGCTAATAAATCATTTAAAACTTCATTTTCCATTTTTCTTATCCTTGTATTTATCAAATCTTAATTCTTTCAATGGAACGAATTGGATCATACCATCGTTTTCTATTTTAACTAGATCACTTATAACATTATAACCAATGACCTTAACACTAACATTTTCATGTTTAACACGTGTACCAATCTTAGGGAACTTTTGTTTTTCTACACTATACAGATCATCTTCGAACTTAAGGCAACATAATAGACGACCACACGCACCTGAAATTTTATCAATATTAATAGCGAGCAATTGGTTCTTAGCCATATTAATAGAGACACCATCGAATTCACCTAAGAAAGAAGCACAACATAGTGGTAACCCACATATACCAATTCCACCAACAATCTTAGATTTATCTCTAGGTCCTATTTGTCTTAACTCAATTCTACATTTGAAGACACTCGCCAATTCTTTTAATAATTCCCTAAAATCGACTCTTGTTTCAGATGTATACATAAATATCACTTTTGATGCATCTAGAGTATATTCACAATGAACTAGTTTCATATCTAATTTATATTCATTAACAATATCTCTACAAATTTCTAATGATTTAACAGCTTTAGTCTTGTTAAATTGATGAAGATCAATATCTCCACGATTTGCAATTCTTTTAATACGTTTTAATTCTGTATCCAAATCAAACTCATCTAGGTTCTTTAAATCAGATACAAGTTCCCCTAATTCTAATCCCCTTGCAGTTTCAACAACAACTTTATCACCTTTTGTAATTGCTAAGTCAGTCGCAAAGAAATAAGATTTTCCAACATTATTAAATCTAATACACGCTAATTTATCTTCCATAGATGACTCCCTTCAATCCTATGATCAAACGATCAAACATTAATTGTGTATTAACGTTTGTATTCAAATCCTCCATTGCTTCTAGAAGTATACCTTGGCATTGGTTAATTTGATTTGATTCTATTTTTATACGTTCATACAATGAACCGTATGACTTTAAAATAACTGGTAAAGAATGTTTCACGTGAAACAAATCTTTAAATGCAATATACATAATTCTTAAAACTATTGATAATTCTTCATTAGTTTTAAATTGTTTATTAATATGTATGTGCATATTAATAATAACATTATCAGGGTTAAAAAACAAATCATCTATAATATTATAGATTTCATTTTTTATTAATTGAATTTGTTCGGAATCAATATTCTCTACTGCAGTAGCTATATCATTAAATAAGCTAGGTAAGAGTAGAGACTCTTCTTCTGTCGCTTTATTATCAATTAATTCTTTTCTGATTGATTCTTTAGTTGGTTTTTCTAATGAGAGTAATAAACATCTAGAGACTATAGTAGGTAAAACTGAACTAGCTTGAGTTGCAGTAAATATTGCATAAACATTATCTATTGGTTCTTCTAAGAATTTCAAAAGAGAATTCATTGCCTCTTTAGTTGAGTTCTCAATGTTATGTATTATATAAACTTTCTTTGTTCCTTCTAAAGCAGATTTATTAAAATTATATTGAAGGGATTCGATTTCACCTTTTTTTACTGTGTGTTCAGACCCATCAATGAATGTATAATCAATTTTTATACCTTCTTCAATTTTAATACAATCCTCACATTGGCCACAGGCTAGTATATTCGATTCGCAATAAATAGACTTAGCAATAAACTTAGCAATCTCAAGTCTGTTATATCCTACAATAAGATATGCATGTGATATTGCATTCTTTGTAAATACATTGTTTAGTATCTGATAAGTTATTGGATGCTTTGTTTTGATTTCAGAAGTTATCATAATTTACTTTTTATTAATTGAAGTGCCTCATTGAAGACTTCCTCTTTCGTTGCTCTTGCATTCACTTTAACTATACGATTTGGGAACTTATCACAAATATCCAAATAGCCATTATAAACCATGTTATGAAATTCTATAGATTCTAAATCGAGACGATCGAGTTTCCTTTCACCATTGGAAACACGCTTTAATGCAGCTTCCGGTTCAATGTCAAAGAAGATAGTTAAATCTGGTTCTTTTCCACCAACAGCTAATTTATTTAGTTCATATATTTTATCAATACCTAATTGTCGCCCTACACCTTGGTAGACTAAGGAACTGTCTACAAAACGATCACAAATTACGATACCACCTTCATTTAAGATAGGTTCAATTTTTTCTACAAAATGTTGTCTTCTACTGGCTGCATACAGCATTGCTTCTGTCATTGAATCCATTTCTTTGTTATTGACGTCAATGATAACATCACGTATTTGTTCAGCTATCTTAACTCCCCCTGGTTCTCTTGACATGTGTACTTTGTATCCTAATTTATCTAATTCTTCTTTTATCATAAGAGATGCAGTTGTTTTACCACTACAGTCTCCTCCTTCTAATGTTATAAAAATACCTTTCATCTTTACACCTCGCTTATTCTTATTATATAATTAATAGTTACCTATATAAAGGCTTAAATAAAAAAATGTTGATTAATTGTCGTGTTTTGTTTATTATTAAATGAAGGGGGAGAAATAAATGAAAAAGAAAATTCTTTTATTTACAATTCTTTCAACTCTTATTATGGGTTGCCAAGTACAAGATATTCAACAAACACCACCAGATGTTAATACAATAACTTCCGAAAATAAATTTATTTATTTAGGAGTTGGTGAGGAATATAAAGGACTGAGTATCGAAACAGATGCTACTGTAGATGTCGATCTTACTTATCAAAGTAAAAATGAAGATATTTTAACAATTGATAATGAAGGTATCATTACAGGAGTCTCACAAGGAAGAACAACAATATTGGTATATGTAACACATAAGCCAGAAATTGAATTAGAAGTTGAGGTATTTGTCTATAATCTTTCTGAATTAAAATCTTATGATGGTGATGAAGAATGGCAATGGACTTCAAGTTATAAAATCAATGAATACATAGCAGATCTAACTGGCGACAATCCAGATGAAATACGTTATAATATCATTGCTAATAGTTTTGATTATTTAGGGACACCTTATTCTCAACAAGTACGTTATGGTCCTTCATATGATTGTTCAAGTTTTATTGATGACCTATATTTAAAAAATTATGATACAACAGTTGGTTCAGCTACGTATTATATGCTAACAGTACTTAAAAATTATAAAGCTTCATTTGAAGATCGCGAGATTGGTGATATGTTATTTGGTACTGATGGTACATATAACCACGTCGGTATCTATTTAGGGAATGATATTATGATTCATTCAGCATATTCATTTGGAGAAAATACTGTTTCAAGTATTTATTATGGTCCATTCTCTGCATTGAAGTAACAAAAGACACGATTATAAATCGTGTCTTTTTTAATACATATCTTTTCTTCCTTCTAATGACTTAAGTATTGTCATTTCATCAGCATAATCTAATTGGCTACCAATTGGTAAGCCATTTGCTATTCTAGAAACTTTCACATTATACTTTGATAAGAATTTAGCCAAAAATAAAGCAGTTGTTTCCCCTTCTCTTGTAGGGTTAGTCGCTATTATGATTTCATCAACTGGATCGTTTAATCTTTTCATTAAACTTGCTATGTTTAAATCATCAATTGTTTTTCCATCCATCATTGATATTGTTCCGTGTAAGACATGGTAAGTTCCTTTGTATTCTTTTATCTTTTCCATAGCGAATACATCTTTTGGTGATTCAACTATACAGATTGTTTTTTGATCTCTATCATTATCTTGACATATCGGACAAATATCTTGATCACTGAGTTGGCCACAGACTTGACAGTATTTTATACTGTCTTTTAAATCAATTAATGCTTTTCCAAATGCAACTAAAGATTCTTGATCAAGTTCTAACAATTTATAAACCATTCTCTCTGCCCCTTTGTTTCCAATTCCTGGCAATAAAGTGAAGTGGTTAATAACTTCTTTGAATACTTTAGGGTATTCCATTATAAGAATGCTGAAACATCAATACCATTTGTTACTGATTTTAACGTTTCTTCTTTCATCTTATTTATTTCTTTAATCGTTTGATTAACACTGATCGTAATCATTGCTTCAATATTTTCTTTATCTTCTTTTAACAAATCATCAGATAGTGTTAATGTTTGTATTTGTAGATTCCCAGTCATTGTACCACTAATATAATTGTTTTGAGATGTTATCTCAAATTCTTGTTTATCAAATTCTGCTTGTTGTTTTGCAGCTTTTTTTTGCATTGTTTGTGCTTGTTGTAATAATTGATTGAAATTCATGTTTAATCCTCCTTAAATTCTACTATATCTCCAAATAGTTTAATTGCATATTCATGAGCTTCATCTAGATTCTCATATTTACTTGTTTCGTCTTTAATATGTTTTAATTGAATAGGTCCAGCTTGAGGGAGTGCATTTTCTTTCTTTAATTTAATAAATTCACTTCTCATATCTGTCCATTCGTCTCTTTGAATAGCTATAAAGTCAAAATCCTCATTAAATGCTTCAGATAAAAATGATTTTAACTCTTTATATGTGTTTGAATCATTTACTGTATTAACAGATGGCATATGTTCAAAAGCAATGATCATTCCATTAGGACATGCTGCTACAGGTGCTCCATCACATAATAATGATGCACATTTCGCATAATTAATATTAGATAAATATCTCTTTATGATTGGCCATCTATCTTGTAATGAAATTAAAATTTGTTTGTTTGCCTGTACCAATATATTTAGGACATCCGATGAATCTACCGGATTGTTGCTTTCAACACGAACCTCTCTTTTGGGTTGTTGCGCTTCTTTTTGTTCAACAACTCTATTTTCTTGTTCTATTACTGGTTGATATTGTTCTATATCTTCTGGAATATGCTCTATTATTGGTTCGTAATCTTCATATAATGGCTCTATACTTACCTTTTCAACATGTTCTGGTTCGCTTATCTTACCTTGTGGCACTTGTTCCGTTGGTTTAGACTCATCAATTCTTGCTTCCTGAACTGGAATAGGTCTATTTTCAATTTGTTCTTGTATTTGATCTGTACAACATAGTTTCATAATTGCGACTTCAAAATACATAAGTGCTTGTTTCGTGATATTGAACTTTTCATATGTTTCCATAAGAATATCTATGATATAAAAACATTCTTGTGTTGTCATATACGGTGATATATCTTGAATTGATTGTTTATTGAGGACATTCATAAAACTCTCGTCTTCGGTTTTCTTGTATATAATAACGTCTTTTAATATATCAATAATCTCAGAGGTTAATCTTGAAATATCTACCCCACTGCTATCAAATGTTTCAATATAATTTAAGGCATCTTTGAGTTTATGCCCTACTAGTGTTTTTATTAGATTTAGTTTATTATCAATTGAAACAAGCCCAAAAACTTCTTGTACAGTTTCATAAGTTAAATGATCGTTATATGCTATACATTGCTCAAGAATAGATAATGCATCTCTCATACCCCCATCTGCCATTTTAGCGATGATTTGCAGAGATTGATCATCATATTGAATTTTCTCTTGATCTAATACGTCTTTTAAACGGGATATAATATCTTGTATTGATAGTTTATTAAAATCGAATCTTTGACATCTTGAAATAATTGTAGGTAATATTTTATGTGGTTCAGTTGTGGCTAATATGAAAATAACATGACTTGGTGGTTCTTCTAATGTTTTTAGTAATGCATTAAAAGCACCAGTAGACATCATATGAACCTCATCAATGATATAGACCTTATATTGACCATTAGTAGGTGCAAATTTAACTTTGTCTATTAAATTTCTAACTTCGTCAACACCATTATTACTTGCTGCATCTATTTCGATAACATCAGGATATGTTCCGTTTGTAATATCAGTACAGTTTTTACAATGATCACATGGTTTTACTTCTCCAGTGCAGTTTACTGCTTTTGCTAATAATTTTGCTATTGTTGTTTTTCCAGTTCCTCTTGGTCCACAAAACAAATAAGCATGCGCAATCTTATTTTGTTCTACAGCATGGTTAATTGTTTTAACAATGTGTTCTTGTCCTGCAACTTCATCAAATTTTTGTGGTCTATAGACCCTATATAATGTCTTGTATGCCATATGTATCAACTCCTTTCATTATTATACATGAAAAAAGAAGAAAATACTAATTTTCTTCTTTATTTACGTCTTTTGTCACTAAAATAATTAGTTATTAATTGAGAACATTCAGTACCTAGTATATCGCCTGAAATGTCCGGATAATGGTTAAAATCATGTTGAGATATGTATTGAGTCAGTCCATTCCATCTTTGCCCTCTTGCGCCAAATACGACCCTTTTCATACGACTTTGGATAATAGCGCCGGTACACATGATGCATGGTTCTAATGTTGTATAAAGCGTACAATCTTCTAAATGCCAGGTTTGTAAAGTTTGACAAGCTTCACGTATTGCCAACATTTCAGCGTGAGCAGTTACATCATTTTGAAGTTCTTTCTTATTAAATGCACTCGCAATGATTTGATCATCTTTAACAATAATAGCACCAATAGGTACTTCATCATTATCTCGTGCCAATAAAGCTTGATCGTATGCAATTTTCATATAGTCTTGATCTTTCATACTGTCTCCTTACAAAAAAGCCACTACACATAAACGGGATTTCTTAATGCTGCTACCTTCCGGTCCTGACATGGTTCGAAGCCGCCTATTGTAATGGCATAGTTATTATATCATAAATAGAAAACAAATCAACTGTTACTTATTTTTTATAAATTTTTGATAATCAATTTCCCATTGATTATATAATTCATTTTGTCTTTTGTCTTCAATTTGGTAGTGTTGTGAAATAAATTGACCTATATAACTTGTTGCCTTTTTGGCACCATTATAATTTAAATGGTTACCACCATCACGGCTATCAGTCGCCCAATCCATTCCAGCTTCATCAAATTCTACATTTAAGTCTAAGAACTCAATGTCATTTGATTTTGCATAATCAGCTACTGTTTTATGTTTATCGTTTGTCCAAGTTTTTGCTGAAGGTATAGCAACAAACATCACTTCAGATCCATTTTCTTTAGCTAATTTAACAAATTTATCTAAGAATATTTGTGTTGACGTCGTCATATATTTTCGCTTTTTATTGTTCATATAATCTTGACCTTGATACGCTTCAACTGTTTTATGATAAATGTACCCTTTATTAGTGACAATATGATCATAATGAACGTTTTCTGTAAATTCACTTAATGAAATATTTTTCCAACGATCATGGTATTTAAATATAGGTAAATAGTTATAAAGAACATTCGTTATAGCATCATCAGCATCATTTGCTTCTGAGCTATGGAATAAGCAATCCACCTCTAATATAATGAGATCAGGTGATTGATATTTATAAACATCCATTAATGTATAGTAAGCATTTGATATTGATTCTAACGGTCTTGCAGCAGCATAGTTTGTGTAACCCTGCTCAAAGAATAATTGGAGAGGCACTAGCCCACTATAAAGATCACTATTTCCAAATGATACAATATCTAATGAATCCTTTTCCTCTGCTCTATAACCATATGTTGATTCGTAATCTATTCCTGCATCAAGAGTATTATTTTTAGGAAGGAATGCTGCTGATAATAAATTTAATATAATAAATAAGATCAATAGGAATGAACATGCTTTAATTAAGTTTTTTACTGCATTTGATTTCATTTTGTTCATAATTCCTCCTAAAACGTAGCATAGATGAAACTTACTGCATCATAGCCTTTTCCGTAAGCTCCAAATATAACAACAACTAATATAGCGGCAATATAGATTGTCCATCGTAATGGTAATTTCATTGAAGAGATTGATTCTCTTATAGAAATTCCTTTTTCTTTTATAAGTCCAATTCCATAGACTACAGCTGCACCAATTATAATGATAACAAAGTCATGAATATCAATTCCAAGTGTTGGAATCATATTTAATGGCAATTGACTTGGTACAAAACATGATTTTAGCATTTGGAATGCACTTTGTAATGAATCAGCTCTAAAGATTAACATACCAATATTAACAAGTACAATTGTTCTTATGACTTGGAAAGTTTTAAACCATTTCGATTCAATATTAATTCGTAAAACTGAGATAATTTTCTTAAATATAGGTTCGAAGTACATACCACAAAGCATTATAACGTAATAATACATACCATATCCTACATATTTAATACTTGCTCCATGCCATAAACCATTGCAGATCCAAACAAAGAATAACGCTGTTGTTGCTGGTAATAATTTAGATAGATAATCGTTACCAAATTTTTTAACAAAAGTATTAAATTTCTTAAATGGTTTTGATAATGAAACACTAAAGAATACATATTCTTTTAACCATAATCCTAATGTTATATGCCAACGTTGCCAGAATTCATTAATATCTTTAGATAAGAATGGTTGATTGAAGTTCTTTGGTAATTCAATACCAAACATTTGAGAAGAACCTCTACATATATCAACTGCACCTGAGAATTCAGTATAAAGTTGTATAGTATAAAATAAGATACCCGTCATAACAACAATTCCTGAATATTGGGCATAATCTTGAAATATATGATTAACAAACATATTTGCTCTATCAGCAATTACGATCTTTTTAAATAATCCCCACAAGATCAATTGACTACCATGAGTAAAGTTAAGATAGTTAAATGCATGACCTTCATAGAGTTGTTTTCCTATTTGATCATAACGAGTTATTGGTCCTTGTACAATTGTAGGGAAATAAATTAGGAAAAGTGCTATTTTACCTAAATGTTTTTCAGCTTTATATTTTCCTCTATAGACATCTATAAAATATCCAATGGCTTGTAATGTATAAAAAGAAATCCCCATTGGTAAAACGAATTTTAATACTGGTAAACTCATGCTTAAATGATTAAATAATGCTGAATTTAATCCTCCAGCAAAGAAATTATAATACTTTAAGACAACGAGTAATCCAAGATTAATTATTAATAATATAACAACAACAATTTTCTTTTGAAAAATTAATTTTTCTTTTAATTCTTTTTTCTCTTGTCTTGAAAGTGTTCCTTTAAGTTTCTTAAAGATATCATTTATTTTTTCAATCCATAAAGCACCTAAATAAATAGATAGAGTTGTTACTAAAATAAAAATAACAACCCAATTTTTAGAGGCTGCAATATAAAATAAATAGCTTCCTAATAAGAGAATAACCCATCTAAATCTCTTAGGAGTTATGAAGTAACATAACAACATACCTCCTAAGAAACCAAATAGGTATAAAAACGATGTATAGGACATCTTAATCTTCTTCTTGTAGTTTTTTGATCATGTTATAAATTGTTGTTGGTGTTGCAAAATTCTCAGGTAAGATATCTAAAGGTGTAATTTCAATATCAAATTCATCATTTAATTCTACTGATAAATTCATAACATCTAAAGAATCTAATATACCACCTTCAATTAATTGTGAATTTTCATCAATTAATGTTCCTGGTTTCATATCTCTTAATACTTCTAATAATTGATCCATGTTATTTTCCTCCATTCATATCACTGTAATTATTTTTTAAATATTTTCTATCAATTTTTCCATTTTGATTATAAGGCATATTTCTTATTTTGACAATAACATTAGGAAGCATGTAATTTGGTAATTTATCTTGTAAAGAAGACATAATTTCGTGATCTTTTACTTTACCTACATATATCATAACGATTTTATCTTTCTCTTCATCAAAAATAACAGCACAACTTTGGATATTCGCAATAGCGTTAGCTGCAGCTTCTATTTCTCCAAGTTCTATTCTGAATCCCATATGCTTAATTTGGAAATCTTTTCTCGTAATATAGATTAATTCATTATTTTCATTATATTTAACTAAGTCACCCGTTCTATAGATGATTTCAGGATAATGAGGATTTAAAGGATTTTGTGTAAATGCCTCTTTTGTTTTTTCATCATTACCGTAATATCCCATTGCAAGGAATGAACCACGTGCACAGAGTTCACCTTCTCGGTCGTCCGTTATTTCATTATTATTTTCGTCTAATAAGAATACATCACAGTTATTACATGCTTTCCCTATTGGTAAAACCTCGTCATTATTGAATTGACGATCTACTATATAGTACGTACAAATATCAGTTGTCTCTGTAGGTCCAAATAGGTTTGCATACATAGCTTCTGGCATTTTATTGATCCAATAATTTAACTGTTTTGTTGGCATAACTTCACCAGCAAACAACACTTTATTTAAATGATTTAATTGAACATAGTCTAATACTTTTAAATTAGCGACAATACATAATGCAGAAGGGACCCAATAGATCGTATTGACTTCTTTTTCATTCATATATTCTATTAACTTTACAGGGAAAGAGAATAGAGATTTAGGAATGATATGAAGTGTCGCTCCCGCTATAATTGTGCTAAATACATCAGATACAGACATACTGAAATAAAATGGTGTCTGACTTCCAAATTGAGTTGTCTCATTAATATCAAATGTTTCTTTATACCAAGATGCATAATTAATAACATTTCTATGTGACAATATAGCACCCTTTGGTACTCCTGTTGAACCTGATGTAAATAATGCATATAAAGGATCTGTATCAATCATTTGACTTCTTACATGTTCTAATGCAACTTGATTTATATCCGTTGTGACTACATCTTCATAATAATATGTTTTTGCTTCAAAATGTTCAGCCATATGAGCATGAGCTTTATCGGTGATAATAGCGATAGGTTGTAAAGTACTAAATATAGCTTGTATCCTATCTATAGGCATTTTTTCATCTATAACGACGTAAAAATTCCCACTATACACAACACCAAAGAAACATGTTAAGCTTTGAACATTTTTTGGCATAATAACTGCTATTGGTTTATTCTTTCCCTCTAAACCTGTTAAAAATGTTCCAATTCTTTTTGAATCATTTTGACATTCATCAAATGTCATTTCAGCATCTGGATCACTAAATGCAACTTTACTTGGATATTTTAATGCCGATAATTCTAAATATTCTAAAATATTTTTCACAGAGATACACCTTCCCCTTTTATTTAATTAAGTCTTTGTTTCCCATATATGGTCTTAATACTTCTGGTATATTAATTGACCCATCTTCATTATAATTGTTTTCAATAAATGCGATTAAGGCTCTTGTACTAGATAAAACTGTATTATTTAATGTCGCAACATAGTAAGTTCCTTGATCACCTTTTGTTCTAATTCCTAAACGTCTTGCTTGAGCATCACCTAATGTTGAACAAGAACCAACTTCAAAATATTTTTGTTGTCTTGGAGACCAAGCTTCAACATCACATGATTTCACTTTTAAATCAGCTAAATCACCACTACAACATTCTAACGTTCTTACTGGAATGTCTAAGTTTCTAAACAATTCAACAGTATAAGACCACATTTTGTTGTACCATTCCATTGCTTCTTCAGGTTTACATAAAACAACCATTTCTTGTTTTTCAAATTGATGAACTCTATAAATTCCTCTTTCTTCAATACCGTGTGCTCCTACTTCTTTTCTAAAGCATGGAGAATATGAAGTCATTGTAATTGGAAGATCTTCTTCTTTTACGATTTGGTCTTTAAATTTACCAATCATACTGTGTTCACTTGTTCCGATAAGGTATAAATCTTCTCCTTCGATTTTATACATCATTGCATCCATTTCTGCAAAACTCATTACGCCAGTCACAACATCACTTCTAATCATGAAAGGTGGAATGCAATAAGTGAATCCTTTATCAATCATAAAGTCTCTTGCATATGAAATCATTGCAGAAGTTAAACGTGCAATATCTCCCATTAAATAATAGAAACCATTACCGCTTGTTCTCCCACTTGCATCTTTATCTAATCCTGAAAGCTTAGCAAGGATATCAGCATGGTAAGGAATCTCATAAGCTGGTACAAATGGATCACCATATTTTTCAATTTCAACGTTTTGTGAATCATCTTTTCCTAAAGGGACTGTTTCGTCAATAAAGTTAGGTATTTTCATCATTAATTCATTTAATTGAGGTTCAAGTTTTGCTTCTAACTCTTCATGCTCTTTTAATTCAGTAGCCATTTCATTAACTTTTGCTTTATTAGCTTCAGCTTCTTCTTTTTTACCTTCTCTCATAAATTGTCCTATTTCTTTAGACAATTTATTTCTTAAAGCTCTTAATTCACTCGCTCTTGTTAAAGAATTTCTATATGCTTTATCAAGTTCTACAGCTTGATCAACGATATCTAATTTATCGTCTTGGAACTTTTTCTTCATATTTTCTTTAACCAATTCAGGGTTTTCTCTTAAAATTGCTATATCAATCATACTGTTCTCCTTTAAAATATAATAAAAACACCTCTTTAGGGACGAATAGATCGTGGTGCCACCCTTTTTCATATCAAAAGATATCTTTTATATGAGATAACGGATCATCCGGAAGTAATTAACTTCTCTTAGAGGTAGATTTCAAATATATATTTTCTTGATTTACACCAACCATCAAGTCTCTATAAAAAAATACATAATTTACTTATCCTCGTCATCGATTTATCTTAAAGAATTATACCACATCAGTGTATAATATAAAACTAAAAATTATCTTAAGATATACAAAAAAAAGGAGAAATTTTCTCCTTTTTTCTATTCTTCGATAATTTCAGATTCTTCTGCTTTTTCTACAACTTCAA
>CAMTOK010000015.1 GCA_947074115.1 uncultured Erysipelotrichaceae bacterium
CTAATGTAAAAGTTATTGCTGTTGAACCTAAAGATAGTCCAGTCTTATCAGAAGGAAGACCAGGTCCTCATAAAATACAAGGTATTGGTGCAGGATTTGTACCTGATACTTTAAACACAGATATCTATGATGAAATTATAACAGTCTCTAATGAAGATGCTTTTGTGGCTGGAAGAGAAATGGCTCATAAAGAAGGAATTCTTGTTGGTATTTCTTCAGGTGCTGCATTATATGCAGCAACAGAAATCGCAAAAAGAGAAGAATATGCAGGTAAAAATATAGTCATTATTCTACCTGATACTGGAGAACGTTATTTATCAACACCGTTATTTAATGATTAATGAAACAATTGCCTAAGGGCAGTTGTTTTTTTATAGTCGTACTATGATTTATCTAGTATAATGGTTTGGTGAGGTGAAACTAATGAAAGTCATTATATGTTTAGATGTTCAAGGTGGAATGATGTTTAACTCTAGGCGTCAATCACAAGATTTAAAAGTAAAAGAGGATATTATTAAAATTGCTTTAAATGAGGGTGTCATGATGAACGAGGACACATATCATATATTTAAAGGAGTTGAAAATGCTTCAGCTATTCTTGTTGGAGAAACACCATCAAAAGACTGTGAAATGTATCAATTTATTGAACATAGTTCATTAGAAGATTATCAAAGTGATATTGAAGATCTTATTGTTTATGATTGGAATAGAATGTATCCAAGTGATTTAAAGTGTAAGATTAATTTTGATGTTTTTGATATGGTGACTCTCACAGAATTTAAAGGAGTATCGCATGATTGTATCACAAAAAAAGAATATAAAAAGAAGAAAGAAAAATAAACAACAATCGATTTTAACATTAATCGTTTTTGTATTGGTTTTGGGTTTTGCAGTATATGAATATTTTGATGATTATTCACAAAGTTATGATTCATATGACAGTGTTGATTTAGATGATTTACCAAGTTACAGTGGAAATCCATATGTCGTTATTAATGATAATGAACCAGATTTTAGCGATATTAATAATCGTGAAGAATCATTTGAGTACTATAGTGATTTAGATCGTTTAGGGAGATGTGGTGTCACAATTGCCAATATAGGTCGTGACATTATGCCAACATCACCTAGAGAGTCTATTGGACAAGTGAAACCAACAGGATGGCAAACAATTAAATATGATATTGTTAATGGTAAGTATTTATATAACCGTTGTCATTTAATTGGATTCCAATTAACAGGAGAAAATGCGAATCCTAAAAATTTAATCACAGGGACTCGTTATTTAAATGTAGATGGAATGTTACCTTTTGAAAACATGGTTGCTGATTTTGTTAAAGAAACAGAAGAACATGTTTTATATAGAGTCACACCAATATTTGAAGATGATAATTTGGTTGCCCATGGTGTACAAATGGAAGCTTTATCAGTTGAAGACGATGGTGATAGTATTATGTTCAATGTCTTTGCTTATAATATTCAACCAGGAATCATCATTGATTATGAAACAGGTGAGTCAAGGTTAGATGACTCTTATCTTTGGGATATTCACTATTTTGATATTTATACTTTTGCATCATATAAAGAAGAGGAAATCGCATAAGCGATTTCTTTTCAAATGGTAATGAATTCGTTATAATAAACAAAAGGGGGAGTAAATATGTGGATATTATTAGCGTTAGGGTCAGCCTTCTTTGCAGGCTTAACCGCTATTCTTGCGAAAATAGGAATTAAGGATATTGATTCAACATTAGCGACAGCATTAAGAACATGTGTTGTTGTTCTGTTTTCTTGGTTAATTGTTTTTATGAATGGATCATATCATACAATATCAAGCATAGAACCTTCAACATGGATTTTCTTATGTTTATCAGGTATGGCAACAGGGGCATCTTGGTTATGTTATTTTAAAGCATTACAAATTGGAAATGTTAATAAAGTTGCTCCTATAGATAAATCAAGTGTTGTACTAACAATGATTTTAGCCTTTATTTTCTTAAAAGAAGCATTGTCTCTTTATAAGGTTATTGGCCTTATCTTTATAGCGTGTGGAACATACGCTATGATAGAAAGAAAAGATGTAGAACAAAATAAAGAAGAGGGGTATGGGTGGCTATTCTTTGCTCTTGGAGCAGCCGTGTTTGCATCACTTCAATCAATATTGGGCAAGATAGGTGTCGCAAATGTTGATTCAACATTAGCAACAGCTATTAGAACAATCGTTGTTTTGATTATGTCATGGATTGTTGTTTTTAGATACAATAAACAGATTGGTTTAAAGACTATAAATAAAAAGAATTCATTGTATTTAATCGCTTCTGGTATTGTCACAGGGTTATCATGGTTATTCTACTACCGTGCATTACAGTTAGGACCAGCGAGCATAGTTGTCCCAATTGATAAGCTTTCTATCGTTGTCACAGTGATCTTGTCTTATATTTTCTTAAAGGAAAGATTAAATAAACGTTCTTTTATTGGCTTAAGTGCTATAGTCATTGGAACGCTAACTTTGTTATTATAATATTAAATATAAAAGGTAAGTTCTCATATTTTTGAGAACTTTTTTTCATGTTTAGGAAATGAAATGACAAACGCATTTCAAATGCATATAATACTTTTAGAAAGACTTATTAAAAGTAGGAGGTGATGAATGTGGATACGTTTTATTTAGATGTTTGGTCTAAGATATATTATTACTGGTTAATTAATCAAATTTCGTCTGATCACTATCTTTATCTTCAAAAGGATAATATTAAATTTGAAGACGAATATTCAATAGGGGACATACAATTTTACAAGAATAATATTATCGAACAAAGTATAATTGATAAAGAAACTCAAAAGAGTATTTACTATATTCACTTTGAGTTACAAAATTTTCAACAGGCAGTTAAATTATTTAAAGAATTAATGAGATCATTTGAAGAGAATGCGAATACAAAACAATTAAGAGTATTACTCTGTTGTAGTGGTGGTTTAACAACATCTTATTTTGCGATAAGAATGAATGATCTTATAGAATTAAAGAAAGTGAAATGCCATGTTGAAGCAACTGCTGTCAGCAAATTAAAAGATGTAAAAGACCAATATGACATAGTATTACTAGCTCCACAAGTTTCTTATTTATTACCAGATATTAAGAATCAATTTAAAGATTTGAAGGTTGATGTTATACCAACACATTGTTTTGCGATGAGGGTATATACAGAAGCGTTAGATTATGTCATGGATTTAGTAGAGAGGGACAATAATTATGAACGAAAGTCAAACGCGCTATCTTAGAATCATGAATAAAGAGAAAGTTTTGAACGCTCTTATGAAAGGAGAACGTTGTACAAAAGCTGAATTGGCACATGAAACAGGACTTTCTCTTGGGAGTATTAATACGATATTGGGTGAATTTATAGAATCTCATGAAGTCTTAGAGTGTGGTTTTAATGAATCTACTGGTGGTAGAAAATCTAAGTCATATGAGATTAATGCAAATTATTCAAAAACATTATGCATTTCAATCTTTAGAAATTCAAAGCGAACACATGTCGTTTATCGTGTTTATAACCTTAAGAATGAAATATTAGATGAACAAGAAACGATTAAACAAAAAATGAGCATGGAGTTTTTACTACAACTTATTGATAATATCTTAGATAAGGTGAGATTTATTAAAGTTATTGGGATCAGTGTTCCGGGTATATTGAAAAATGGATTTCTGATGACAACGGGGATAGATCACTTTGTTGATATAGATATATACAATATCTTAACAACGCGATATTCACAAAAAATCGTTATGGGAAACGATGTGAATACTGCAGCGATTGGATTGTATTTATCACAAGATCAATATGAAAACATTTGTGTATTATACCAACCAGCAACTTCATTTGCTGGTATAGGTATAATTGTTGACGGGAAGTTATTAAATGGATTTAACAATTTAGCTGGTGAAGCACAGTATTTACCATTAAACTTAACACATGATTGGAGAACAATGTTAACGTATCAAGAGGGACAACAAGAATTGATTGCGAAAACATTACAATCAATTATTGCGATGATGAATCCTGAAGCAATTGGAGTAGGATGTTTTATGGAAATAAATTTTGATGAAATCATTAGTTATTTAAAAGGTGTTTTTCATAATAATGAATTGCCTAAGTTTATTCAAATTGAATCTATTGTAGATGATATATTTGTAGGATTGCACTACATTTGTAGAGAATCAATGAAAACAAACTTAACAATAATAAAAAAGAATATCCTTTAATAATAAGCAAAGCGTATATTATTGAATATGAATTAATTATATAAAAAAGAAATGAATAAAAATTGATTGAATGGAGGGTAAATTATGAATGTTATAAAGAGGTTAGAGAGTATTGTTGACCTCACAACAAATGAAAAAGTTGTGAGTGAATTTATTATAAATAATCCTGATGAATTTATTTCATTACGACCTAAAGAGATTGCTGAAGCAACCTTTGTCTCTTTGCCAACTGTATATAGATTAGCGAGAAAGTTGGGTTTTGCAGGTATTAATGAATTAAAGATTGAAATTGCTTCTACACTTAATGAAAGAGAAGAAGAAATACAAACAAATTTAAATTATCCTATTCATGAACATGATACTCATGTTGAAGTTATGAAAAGATTGAAATCTGTTTATGTAAAAACATTAGATGAAACATTGAATTTATCAGGTGCTGAACTTTTATTGAAAGCGACGCAAATGATGTCAAAAGCATCTTATATAGATGTCTATACTTCTGCCGCAAATATCTTTTTTGCTGAGAATTTTCAATTTCAAATGCAAGAAATAGGTATGAATGTGACTGTACCTAAGGAAGATTATGTACAGAGATTGACTGCCGCAAATAGTGATCCAAGCCATTTGGCTATTGTCATTTCTTATGAAGGACGTGGTAATGGTATTGCTGAAGTGTTACGCATTCTTAAAGAGAATAGGGTTCCAGTTTTGTTGATTACTTCTACACGTTCTAAGGAACTAAGGGAACAAGCGACGGAGGTTATCTATATGGCTTCTTTGGAAAGTCATTATAATAAGATTTCATCATTTTCGACGCGTCTTACTTTATTGTACATTCTAGATACGCTCTATTCACTCTATTTTAAAAGGAACTATAATCAGAATTTAAATACTAAACTTGTTAGATATAAAAAGATAAACTCATAAAAATAACCACAGTCAATGAATTGATTGTGGTTTTCTTTATGATTAAAATCACGATAAAAAAGAGTACAAAACATATAGTATATAAACGGTTATTTTTATATTGAAAAAATACAATATGAATCACATGCACTGTGTTATAAGGGGAGGGAGAAACTGTGCAAAATAGAAACTATAAAATAATACTTGTATCACTATTCTTTTTGTCATGTGTATTCTCACTATGTTTCTTTTTCTTAGAAACAATGCAGTCATTAACAATAGAAAGAGCGTATGAAACGTGTTACGAATCTGCAGCAGAACAGATAGCGACATTTAATACTGCTATTGAAGGTCGCTATATGGTATTAGAATCTATGGCGGCACGCCTCTTTGAAAAAGACGATGATTATAATGATTATTATAATATTGCAGTGCGATTAGAAAGTTTTCAAAAGACAGAGTACTTTACCGATGTCTTTTATATCAATTCTTATGGTGCTTCAGTTTTATATGGTGAAATCGTTGATTTAAGTCATAGGGATTATTTTATAAATGCATTTTATAATCAAGAAGTCATTGAAAGTCTCGTTGGTCCTTTTACAGGTGAAAGTAAGATTGTTATGGGGATTCCAATTATCAATAATGCTGAAGTTGTTGGGGTTCTTTGTGGAACAATTAAAGAAGAGGTTATAAGAGAATGGATTGTGACAGAAGTCTATGATCGTCAGAGTTTTTCATTTATTATTGATGCTGATGGAGAACTCGTTATAGGGACTAATCATGAATCATCATTATTTACAGGATCTAATTTTATAGACATATTAAAACAATCACATTATTCTAAGAATTATAATTTTGGAATTGTATTAGAATTACTTGAAACAAAAAAGGGTGGGTATATCTCTTATGAGTATGAGGGGCATTCACGATTGGCGACTTTTAGAGGAACTGATATAGAAAATTGGACTCTTGTTGTCATTACACCGGGGTCAATTCTACAACAACGTGTATCTGATACAATCAAACCAGTTCTTATATTAGTGATCAGTATAGGGTGCTTGTTTACTTCTCTTTGCACATATATAGTGATTAAAGATAGAAAACAAAGAAAACGTCTCTTATTAGAAAAAGAAGAGTTTTCTGCAGCAGTTGATCAAAGTGGTCGTTATGTTGTGAAGTATAATCCAACATTAGACACAGCAATTTGTATTGGAAAGCCATTTAGTGATCAGGTAGGACATAAAGTTATTCGAAACTTCACTCAATATATTCGTGATTCTCAACTCATTAATGAGGAAAGTGAAGAAGCTTATACTCAATTTATGAGAAGAATTAAAGATGGGGAACCTAAAGGCACTACTAAATTGTTTATTAGAGGCATGGATGATCAAAACAAATGGATACATGTAGACTATACGCTTGTTTATAATAAGCGTAATACTGTTATTCATTGTATTATCTCTTTCTACGATAATACTGTAGAAAGGTTAAAAGAAATAGCGTATGAATCCTTTGTAAAAGAACTTGATGTCCTAAAACAAGAGTGTCAATATGTTTTAGAAGTGAACTTAAGCCGAGACCAATTAGAGTGCGTTGAGGGATTACCACACTATAGGTATGATCATCGTAGCGATACTATATCATACCGTGACTTTATTAAAGAATCTACTTTAACAACAATTCATCCAGATTTTATAAATGATTTTAGAAAATTCTTTAACAGTAAAAGAATGTTAAATCTTTATAGTGCCCAAACATATGAAGATGTATTTGAGTATCAATCAAAGGTATCTGGAGAATACCGTTGGTATAGCGGTCGTATTAAACTTGTTAAGTATCCTTATTCTGACGATATTAAAGCGTATGTATTGGTGAGAGATATACATGTTGAGATGTGTGAAAGAATACGTCAAGAAAGGCTTGCTCTCATTGACTCTTTAACAGGTGTTTATAATCGAAAGGCCACAGAAGATAAAATATCACAGGAATTAAAACAAATAGATACACAATTATATTCTGCTTTATATATGATAGACTTAGATAATTTTAAACAAGTTAATGATGTGAAGGGACATCAAGCGGGCGATTTATTGTTGAATGAAATAGGGGAATCTTTAAAACGTATAAATGGGAATAAGCATATTGTTGGTCGTATTGGTGGAGATGAGTTTATGTGTTTCTCATCATACCATAAAGATATCACTGATGTTGAAGTGATGTGTCAACAATTAACTGAACGTTTACAATTCTCTATAGAGGAAATTGATGTCTCTGCAAGTATTGGGTGCGTCGCCTTTAAACATGAATACCCATTAGAGTATTTATACGGGCTTTCTGATGCCGAATTGTATAAGGCAAAGAATAGGGGAAAAGGGACGTATTCGTTATGTTATGCTCAAGAAGTCCAACCAGCTCTATCGCTTATTCACACTGATGTTGAACCAGTTAGCCTATATTCTTTATTGGATAATATGGATGGTGGGATCTTTATATGTGATGTTGCAGAAGAATTGGTCATCACATATATAAGTTCTGGGCTAACTAAATTAATGAAGAATGAGAATTTGGATGAACATGATTTCTTTTCAATTGTCCATAAGGATGATGTTAGTGATCTAAAGAGTGTTATTTTATTAAGTGCTAGACAACATCATTTAAATGAATTAACACTAAGATTTAAATCTTCAAGTGAGATGTGGTTTCATATTAAATTAACGCCTTTATCAAAGGAGGATGATGAAAGAACTCTTATTATGGGTGTTGTTCACGATGTCACAACACTAAAACTTGCCCAAAATGAACAACGTATTGTTGAAGAAAAAATGCGCATAGGTATGGAAATGGTGAGTGCAAATATTTGGGAAATCAATATTGAACAAAGAACGATGTCTCTCCCTTTTGAAACATCAGAAATGATGAATTTATCTAGAAGAATTTACAGTTCTATTCCTCAAAGTATTGTGGATGAAAAGGTTATTCATCATGAGTATATATTTGAATTTGAATCAATGATTGAAGATATCCTCGCGGGTAGGGAGGGACGCACATATACAATACGGGTTTTAGGAAAACGTCATAAAGACAAGTGGATCAAAATGAATTATCGCTTAATGAGAGATAAGAGTGGCCGTGTTGTTCGGGCGATTGGAATTAGTGAAATCTTAAATAATATAGAGATGCAGATTATTAACTTTAAACGTAAACAAGAAATACTGCAGTTAATTGGGAAAGCTATTGTTGGAACTGCAAGTATAAATATTAATCGAGAACGCGTTGAAATCGATCAGATTAATGGAACAAAGCTGAGTGCTCAGTATGAGGAATGGTATCATTACCTTTTGAGTTGTATTGTTGATGACGATGTGCGCACTGATATGTCTCAATCAATGAAGCTCTCTTCTTTGATTGATTTATATACGAGTGGAGTAAGATGGATTACAAAAGAATTTATATGGGATTTTGGGACATCTCAAGATTATGTCGATCTCACGCTAAACCTAACAAGACACCCAGTCAGTGGTGATATTTATGCGTTTGTTTATCTTAAGAATATTAATGTGACAAAGAAGTGGCAGGATGCGTTGCCTTATCAATTGAAACGTGATCCTTCGACGGGACTCTATAAGAAAGAATCTCTTAAGGAAATGTTTTATATTGCTGAAAAGGATAAACCAAAAGAAAGCAGTTCAGCACTTCTTCTTATTGATATAAAAGGACTAGAAACAATAAGGCAGGAATCAGGATTAGACGCTTGTCAATCACTCTTTATGACAATATCAAAATTATCTTATTCAATTGCTGGAAGCAATTGTTTGGTTGGATATGTTGATGAGAGTCATATATGCATTTATAACAATGATATAAAGGAGCCAAGTGAGTATTATTTATATGTGACCAAACAACGCAATCAACTCTTAGAGATGGTTAAAAAAAGTTATCCACTATACAAAATTGATTTTGTGATTGGATATATAATGAGAGAAGAATTTGGTTATGATTTTGATTCATTATTAAAAATGGCATTTAGGGCATGCGATGTGGCGAGTGAATGGCCGGATAACCCAGTCGTCGCTTATTCAGAAATACGTCATAAAGAAAAAGGCACATTAAGCAGTGAAAAGCTTATACAATATACTTGTGTTCTTGTCATTGACTACAACACAAATATCGCAGAATACTTTAAACAAATAGATTTAAAGTATGAATGTTTAGATATTGTTAATGGATTTGAATATGATTGGAAAACATTCTCTGATAAAGATTATTCTATGATCTTAATTAGTTTTGATGATCAAAGAGAAAATCCTATTGACCAATTGATTGAATTATCAAATAAAAAGATGTTCCCTTATACACCAACTCTTTTAATTACAAATTATTATAATTATGATATTGAACTTGAATCTACAAAACAAGGTATTGTTAATTATATGAGTCGTGAATTTGGTGATGATGTAATTAAATATAAAATAGAAAACTTATTAAGAATGCAACAGGTATTTATTGATGCAAAAGAAAAGAATGATTATGAAAATCTCTTTCAACATCAAGAAAATCAACTTCGTTTAGCTGAATATGATTCTTTAACAAGTTTATATAATAAACAAGCATTCTATTATCGGGTAAGACAAGAAATTGATGAGAATAATGATGTTGATTACACTTTGTTGAGAGTTGATGTTGATGATTTTAAGATGGTTAATGAAATTATTAATAATCAAAGAGGTGATGAAATCCTATGTGAAATTGCGAATACTTTAATCTTTGAAGCGAGCAATGACACAATTATTTCTCGATTAGAATCTGATCATTTTGGGATCTTCATGCCAAAGGCGAGTTGTCACCCTGAGAAAATCTTACAGGCGTTACTTGAGATGGAATCAAGTAAAATAACTGAACTGAATTTAACATTTCATATTGGTGTTTTTGAAATATATGATCGTTCTATGGATGTGAGTGCAATGTGTGATCGTGCATTGCTTGCATTACAAATGAACAAATCAAATCTTTCAAAAAGCATTGGTTACTATGACGAAGAACTGAGAGAGAAAATTGTTTTGGAACATCAATTGATCAGTGAGATTGAAACAGCAATTACTCAAAAGGAGTTTGAGGTTTATTTCCAACCACAATATGATTATCAAAAAAATATTGTATCTGGAGTAGAAGCGTTAGTGCGTTGGAATCATCCAAAGCGTGGTTTGATCAATCCATCCGTCTTTGTACCTTTATTAGAACAAAATGGAAACATCTCCTTACTTGATGAATATGTATGGGGGCAATGTTGTCGTTATATTAAAAAGTGGGTAGAAGAAGTTGGCGTAGAAAATGTATGTCCAATATCGGTTAATGTATCAAGACATGACTTGTTTAATCCAAAACTAGTTGATATCCTACTAGGCATTATTAAGCATTATGAAATCTCAACAACACTTTTAAGATTAGAAGTGACTGAAAGTGCCTATACAGATAATTCATCTCATTTGATACAAACGGTAGAAATCTTACAAAAGAATGGTTTTATCGTTGAAATGGATGATTTTGGATCTGGGTATTCATCACTGACAATGTTACGGGAAGTGCATGTTGATGTGTTAAAATTAGATATGACATTTTTACAACCAACTGATAATCCAGATAAGGATTATAAAATCTTGAGTTCGATTATTAAAATGGCAAATGATATAGGCTTGTGTGTTATTGCTGAAGGGGTAGAAACAAAGAAGCAAGCAGATATGTTATTGAATATGGGTTGTATTTATATGCAGGGATATTATTTTGAAAAACCAATTACTGCAAAAGAATATGAAATGAAATATCTTTATAAGTAAGTAAAAGAGTGACTTTAAAGGTCACTCTTTTACTAGTTCATTAGATAAATCATATAACTTAAATAACACGCAAACGCACTCCATAATACGTAAGGGATACGTAAGTAGGCAGCTTTTTTAGATATGTTTGAAAATAAGAATGTTATAAGAACTGAAAGTCCAAAGATCAATAATGAAAGGACAAAACTTTCAAAGAAAGCGTAATGTCTTGCAAAAAGAAGAGGCCAATAAAAGATAAAGAAGATCTCCCATTGGTACAATATTAATGCTTTTTCTTTCATAAGTGCTTGGCCTGGTTCAGCCCAAATTAAGTATGATGAATAACCTAATAAGAGTAATATAGCAGTCCAAATAATTGGGAATAGAAGACTAGGTGGTGTTAATGGTGGTAACACGATATTTGAATAGACTTTATAAATCCCTGATATTTGTGTAGATAGTGCCCCTATAATAAGCGGCATACCTAATGTAATGATTAAAGCAGTTGAGTTCTTCCTCACGATATCACCTCTTTATATAGTATTCAAGGCTTATTGAGACATGAAATCTATACAGTGAAAGTCTTTAAAATTTATTGTTTAAAGGTTATAATGTTGTAAAGAAAAGTGGGATGATGATGAAAAAAGCGAATATTGGCGTATTAGCACATGTTGATGCTGGTAAGACAACTTTAGTTGAAAGTTTATTATATGTATCAGGTGCAATTAGAAAACAAGGTCGTGTTGATAAAGGTGATGCTGTTTTGGATTTTGATCAACAGGAACGACAAAGAGGGATTACAATTTACTCAAAAAAAGTACGTATGAATTGGGATGATTTCGATGTGTGTTTCATTGATACTCCTGGGCATATGGATTTTTCAGTTGAAATGGAAAGAGCTCTTCGTATTCTTGATTACGCAATTGTGGTAATCAATGCAACTGATGGAATACAGGCGCATACAAGAACGATTATTGAACTCTTAGATGAATATCAGATCCCATCATTCATATTTGTGAATAAGATGGATTTAGCGTATCAAACCAAAGAAGATATATTAGGGGAACTGGTCTCTTTCGATAAACGTATGTGTGATATTTTTAATGAATCTGAACTCGATGAAATCATTGCATTAGGAAACGATCAACTTCTAGAACACTACATGGAAACAAACTCATTTGATCGTCTTGAAAGACAAGAGGCTATCCAAAAACGTTATGTATTACCCGTTCTTTTTGGATCTGCGTTAAAGAATGAAGGTGTAGATCAACTCATGAAAGCCATGTGTGAGTATATGAAAGAGAAGGTATACCCTCCTGAGTTTGGGGCTTTGGTATATAAAGTCTATAGTGATCAAAAGAAGGACTTTCTGACAACAATTAAAATCACTGGTGGAGAGTTACATGTCAAAGACACGGTTAATTCTGGAGAAAAGATTGATCAAATCAGATTATATAATGGGAACAAATATGAATTGGTACAAAAGGTAAGTGCAGGGGATATCTGCGATATAGTTGGGCCACAACGTCTTATCCCGGGTATGGGGATTGGTAATGAAGAAGGATTAAATCAATCGCGTCTCATCCCTCATATGCAATATAGCGTTAAAATAGAAGATGGCAGTGATCTTATCAAAACGCTTGCCTGTTTTAGAGAACTTGCAAGAGAAGAACCAACGTTAAGTGTTTCGTTTGATGAAGTTCATCAAGATATATCTATAAAAGTCATGGGGGATATTCAACTTGAGGTTTATCAATTGTTGTTTCAAGAGAGATATGGAATTTCAATTTCATTTGATTTAGGACAGGTGGCTTACCTAGAAACAATAAAAGACGAGGTTGTCGGTGTAGGTCATTTTGAACCTCTTCAACATTATGCTGAAGTTCATATCTTACTTCAACCATTAGAAAAAGGCTCAGGGATTGTTATTGGAACACCAAAAGAGAATCATGGATTATCTCAAGGAGATGTCAACCAGATTATGAAAATCCTTTTAGAAGACCACGTTGGTGTTCTTTTGGGGAAGGGAATCACTGATATCAAATTAACACTACTCGCAGGGAGAACGCACGAAAAGCATACTGAGGGTGGTGATTTAAGGGAAGCAACATTAAGAGCAGTAAGACAAGGTTTAAGAAAAGCGGAGAGTTACATTGTTGAGCCTTATTATGAGTTTGAAATAAAGATTCAACCTGATTCAATAGGTAAAGTGATCTATGACATCGAAAATATGGGTGGATCGATTGCTTTAACACATCAAGATGATTCATTTGCGATATTAAACGGACAAGCGCCGTGTATTGAACTACAAACGTATCAACAAAACATTCATTCCATGTCACAAGGTTTAGGTCGTTTACAGTTGATCAAAATTGTCTATGATCGTTGTCATAATGAAGATGAAGTTCTTTCCCTTAACACCTATCGCTGTGATCAAGACATGCTACATCCATGCGGTTCTATTTTTTGTGAAGGCGGTGCCGGGTTCTATGTTCCTTATGATCAAGTTGAGAAATACCAACATCTCAAACATGTCATAAAAACTGAACGTCATACTCCTATAAGACAGGTGAAACCAACCTATGCAGATGTGGATGAAGAACTAGATCATATTTTTAATATGACATACGGAAAGAGTCAAGCAGTCTCGTTAAAGAAAAAGAAAGAAACACCTACGTACCATAGAGCAGTAAAGAGCCAAGAGGAATTCTTACTCGTTGATGGTTATAATATTATATTTGGTTGGGATGATTTGAAAGAACTTGCACGAGACAATCTTTCATTAGCAAGAGATCAACTTGTTGATATGCTTGCTGAATATCAAGCAATGAGACAAATACAATTGATGATTGTTTTTGATGCTTATAAAGTGAAAGATAATCTAGGATCAAAAGAAAAGTATAATAACCTTTATATTGTTTATACCAAAGAAGCACAAACGGCAGATATGTATATTGAAAGAATGACGCACTTGTATGCAAAGGATTATCAAATGATCGTTGCATCATCTGATGGATTAGAACAAATTATTGCATTAGGACATGGAGCTTCACGTATGTCTGCAAGAGAATTGTATTTAGATTTACAGTTTAGACTTAAAAATGCAAAAGAAAGTTATGAAAGAAAATCACCTCGATATAGGAATAATGATATGGAAAACAATTTAAGTAGAAATTTCGACAAATAATGCAAAAACGCTTTCATAGAGCACGAATCACATGTTATAATTCTTTTTGTTGGAGGAGTGCTCATGAGATATAAAATATTAGTCATTAATGACTCTGATCAAGAGATTTTATTTGATGACGTTTTACATAGACAATTTGAGATACGTAGTATTCCTCTGTGTGACATACAAGAAAGCCCAATTGACTTAAACCTAGCGTTTCTCGTATTGGCAATCAATAAGAATTCACAAGGAGAGGCCTTCGTTGAAGCATTTAAAAACTTTCCATTGTTAGCAGGACTCCCAATTTTGGTGATTGGTCCTTTTGACATGGAATTAGCAAAAAGATATATTAATTGTGGTGTGATGGATTATATATTAGATACATTAGATGCCAAAAAAGTTTCAGAACATATAATGAGTCTTTATCAATACCACTATAAGAAAACACACCATCACTATAAAAGAGATGAACTCACAAATGTATTTAAAAAAGAATACTTTATTGATGAAGTGTCTCGTCGTTTAAATGAGGATCCTCATAATGAGTATGATATTATTTGTTTTGATGTTGATCGTTTTAAAATGATTAATGATAAATATGGAAGTCAAAAAGGCGATGACTTACTATCACATATAGCCCATCATTATGAAAATTTATTAGCAAGTGATAAAGGGATCGTCAGTCGTTTATATAATGATGTTTTTGCATTGTTTGTCAAAAGAAGCGATGAGATTTATAACTGTATCATAGACAGTACAAAAGAAATTAATAAAGTTATTCCAGATATTAAACTTGTTATCCGATTTGGGGTGTATCAAATTTGTGATACGAGTGTACCAATCGGTGTTATGTGTGATCGTGCTATGATCGCTATGGACGAAAGAAATCAACACTATAAAAGTTCATACTCTATATATGAAGATCGAATGAGACAAAATATATTAGATGAACAAACAGTGTTAAATCAACTTGATCAAGCAATGGTTAAAAAAGAATTCAAACCATTTTATCAACCAAAATATAATATGGAAACTGGTGAAATTACAGGGTTTGAAGCGTTAATGAGATGGCTTCATCCGACGCAGGGATTGATTCCCCCTAATGAATTTATACCGATATTCGAAAAGAACAAACTGATTTCCCGTGTTGATGAATTACTGTGGGAACAAGTTTGTCAGGATTTATCACAGTTAATTCAAAAAGGATGCCGCGCACTTCCAGTCTCAATAAACGTATCTCGTGAAGAATTATATCTTGATATTAAAACAAAGCTTCTCAGTTTACTAGATGAATATAAAGTTCCAGTATCACTTCTACAGTTAGAGATAACAGAAACGGCATATACTCAAGATCCAAAACAGTTGATTACAATTATTAATGAATTGAGACATGCAGGATTTGTCGTTCACATGGATGATTTTGGTTCGGGTTATTCAAGTTTAAATATGCTTAAGGATATAGAAATAGATATATTAAAATTAGATTTAAGGTTCTTAGAGAATATTCAAAGTTCAAATAAAAGCAAAACAATATTAGAGTCTGTTGTGTCTATGGCCAAACAGTTAGAACTTCAAACAATTGCTGAAGGTGTAGAGACAAAAGAACAAGTCCAATACCTTAAATCAGTTGGATGTTTAAATGCACAGGGATACTATTATAGTAAACCTATATCACAAGACAAAATGTTTGAATTGTATATGCAAAAAGAAAACAAGTGAAACGAATGTTTCACTTGTTTTAATATTCTAATAATGCATCGAGTAGTTGAATCGTTAGAGGTATATCAAGTTCATCTAATCCAGAATAATTGATCACCAATGTTTGTGTTTCTTTATAATTTTGATAATATGAGGATAATGTTGATACGTTCAATCCAAGGGATTGAGCTTTTTTCTCTATTTCAAGGTCTGTTAATTGTGATTTGTATTTTATAAGAAAATGAAGACCAGCTTGTTCTTCTTTTATTGATATTTTATCAATAATTGAACTGCTTTCTAAGTGCTCTATTAATAGATCTCGTATTTTTTTATAAGTATTCCTCATTCTATTGATATGTCTTTCAAAATAACCTTGGTTAATCATTGCGGCAATGATTAACTGTTCAAAACTAGAAACGCTACAAGAAAAGCCATTGAATTGTTCTTCATAGTGCTTAATCATGTGGTGTGGGATGACTAAATAGGCAATACGTAATGAAGGAGACAGAGTTTTTGAGAATGTATTCATATAAAAGACTTGTTCGTGTTGATCAATTTTAAAGAGAGGGGGAACGGGATTCCCTTTGAGTCTGAGTTCACTGTCATAATCATCTTCTATGATATAACGTTGGTTGAGATAAGCCCATTTAAGAATGGCTAAACGTCTTTGAATAGGCATTGTTATACCAGTAGGAAAGTGGTGTGCAGGTGAGATATGAGCTATATCAGGATTAATACTCTCTAATTGTTGAATTGCCATACCTTGACCATCAACGGGAATGAAGAGTGGGTCTATACCATTAGAACGGTATACACGAGAAATTCCCTTATGTCCAGGATCTTCAAGCGCATATCGTTTATCCCTACCTATTAATTGGATAATAATATTATATAAATATTCTGTTCCAGCTCCAACAACGACTTGCTCAACATCTACATCAATACCATGGAATTTATAAAGATGATTGACAATTTCAGAACGAAGTTCATGGCATCCTTTTTGAGGTGCTTTGATCAGTAGGTTCTGGTTCTCATTCGTTAATACTTGTCGTGTCAGTTTTGCCCATGTATGAAAAGGAAATGTCTTAGTAGAAACTGTATTTGACTTAAGATCAATAGCGTATCGCTTTGTAGGTTGAGCGTTTTTTTGTTCTTGTTTACGAGAGGGTACCTTTGCCTGTGTTGGGACATCTTGTACAAAGTACCCACTTTTTTCTACAGAATAAATATATCCTTCTATCTTTAACTGATCATAGGCAGTTTCAACTGTAATATGTGAGATTTGGAGATGCTTCGCTAAAGCTCTTTTTGAAGGCAATTTATCATGGGGTTTAAGTTTCTTTTGTATAATATCTTCTTTTATACAGTTGTATAAATGTTCGTATTTTGGCAATTGTAAGTTTGAATCAAAGTGATAAGTTAACATAGTCTCTCCTTTTTTTAACAATTATAACACATCTGACCATATAAAATAAACTTAATTTGGTTATTTAAACATTACCAAATATCGCATATACTAATTTTAACAAAGGGGGAAGTTTTATGAACAAAAAGATTTTAAGAATTACAGTCATTGGATTGATGGCAGCATTGTCTTACATTTCATTTACATTTTTAAGGATTGATATCCCAACACCAGCAGGATCGACATCGTTCCATTTAGGGAATACTTTCTGTGTATTAGCAGCGTTATTATTAGGTGGATTACCAGGAGGTTTATCGGGGGCGCTTGGTATGGGAATAGGCGATATGTTCCATCCAGTTTATATCACTGTGGTACCAAAAACATTAATACTTAAAACAGGTATTGGGTTAGTGTGTGGTTTCGTAGCACATAAACTATTAAAAATAACAGAACAGACAGGAAGACGTTTATTTGTTTCTGTCATTATAGCAACAAGTTGTGGGATGTTGTTTAATGTTATTTGTGAACCATTTTTCTCTTATTTCTATACAAGTATTGTTTTAGGAGCTCCAGAGAAAGCAGCGTTAACACTAGCGTCTTGGAACGCTGTTACAACGACTGTTAATGCTGTATTAGCAGTGATTATATCAACAGGGATTTATATGGCAATGGTACCCACACTTAGAAAATCTGGTGTATTAAAGAAATTAGAACCATCAAAAGAGTCTTAGGACTCTTTTTTTCACGTTTAGAAATTATTGGAATGTCTTTTGCATTCATTTTTCAAGAGGTGTATAATGCTTAAGAAGGATGTGATTATTTGAATGCAATAAAAATGGAAAAAGAAAAAGTATGGAAACTCTTATTAGAATTTTCAATACCTGCAATTATAGGGATGATGGTTAATGCCATTTATAATATAGTTGATAGAATGTTTATCGGTAATGCAGGAGACTTAGGATCACTTGGTCTTGCAGCAATTACGATTACATTTCCAGTAACGCTTGCCTTAATGGCATTTAGTTTAATGGTTGGTGTCGGTGGATCAACTCAATTCTCGATTTCATTAGGGGCAAAACGAGATGGAGAGGCAAAGTACTTCCAAGGCAATGCACTTATGTTAACAATTATCTTTGGATTGGCATTTAGTGTTGTTGGTTTATTCTTTATCGAACCATTATTAAAATTACTTGGAGCGAGTGGTCAAGTGTTACCACACGCAAAAAGTTATTTAAGTATCGTTCTCTATGGAGCTGTATTCCAATGTGTTGCCATGTGTGGGAACAACTTTTCAAGGGCGCAAGGGAATCCGCGCAATGCGATGATTTCTCAGATGATTGGTGCAGGAACAAATATTATTTTAGATTATGTTTTTATCATACATATGCATATGGGAATGGAAGGTGCTGCACTCGCAACAATCATAGGGCAATTCTTAAGCATGGTATGGCAACTCGCTTTCTTATTTGGTAAGAAGAGTATGATTCCGTGTCGACTTGAATTTATGTGGTTAAAGATGTCTTACAGTTTAAAAATATTAAAAACAGGAATACCTGCATTTTTATTACAAATCTCTGCAAGTTTCCTAAATATTATATTGAATTCTATATTAGGTATATATGGTGGAGACTTAGCTTTATCAACTGCTGGTATTGTCACAAGTATCCAAACATTGATCTTAATGCCATTGAGTGGAATGATTCAAGGGCAACAGCCTATAATGAGTTATAGTTATGGAGCCAAGTTATATCATAGAGTTAAAGAAACACTCAAGTATACAGTTATTATTTCAACATGCTTTGTTGTTATATGTTTTGTTGTCATCATGTGTTTTTCACCTTATATAATTATGATGTTTAATCAGGAAGTGGAGATTGTCTCTTTGGGGAAAGATGCTTTACGTCTTTGGTTTATTGCCTTACCTTTATTAGGTTGCCAAATGATGTGTTCAAACTTCTTCCAAACAATAGGACGTGTAAAAGAATCAAGTTTCTTGAATTTACTTAGACAATTCTTATTGTTAATACCATTACTTTATATAATGTCATCACTATTTGGTTTATATGGGGTCTTTATTGCTGTGCCAGTCGCAGATGCCATCGCTTTTGTCATAACTTTATTTATGCTAAAACGTGAATTTAAAAAATGGGATACAAAGGAGATAGAAATGAATAAAAAGATTATATTCTTAGATGTTGATGGAACATTAAAAACTCCAAAAGATAAGATCAGTCAACCTGTCATAGAAGCAATAAAGCAGGCTAGACGTCATGGTCACCTTGTCTATATATGCACTGGAAGAAACAGAGTTAGTGTTAATGAACTTTGTGAACACGAATGGGATGGATTGATCTGTAGTGCAGGTGGATTTATTGAAATTGAAAACAAACAAGTTTATGAGAATTTCATGCCTTTAGAATTACTTACAAAAGCAAGAGATGCTTTTGAAAATGCAAATGTATTATATAATTTAGAAGCAACAGAGAATACGTATCAATGCGATACAATGAAAGAACATTTTGAACATCATTTCTTAGAAAGTGACATATCAAATTCTGAGATGGAAAGATTAAGAGAACAACAAAGAAAGATGTTTGCCTTAAAATCTTTAGATGAATATGATCAAAATCCTGTACATGTTCATAAAATGAGCTTTGTTGCTGAAAATGAAGATGCATTAAATAAAGTGCGTGAAGTCTTAAAAGATGATGTGATCTTTGTTGTTCATGAATTATTTTCTAAGACAACGATTAATGGAGAAATTATCATGAAAGGGATGGACAAGGGAGAAGCTGTCAAATGGGTTGTCTCTCACTTAGGTTTATCTATGGATGATACGATATGTTTTGGTGACAGTATGAATGACTATCAAATGTTTGAAGTCTGTCATACAAAAGTGGCGATGGAAAATGCTTCACCAGCATTAAAAGACATTGCGACAACAGTATGTGAGAGTGTTGAAAATGATGGTATTTACCATGAATTTAAAAGATTAGGATTAATAGAAAAGTAGTGTTTAATGAAATAAACCCCGTTATTTGGATATCCAAACAACGGGGTAACTTCTTTACACTACTTTTTTGTATTCGTCTATTTCTTTTTTATAGATATCAAATGATGCTGTTATTAACATAAATAAGATACCTGTTTGAACAAAGAAGACAGTATAATCTAGTGCCCCATGGACAAGGTTTGCTGCTATAAAACCAAGGATCAAAGCAACGAGAGTACGGTCTGTTTTTGTTTTAAATAATATATACGTGCGTCTTAATTGTGATAGGACAAATGGAGCGATTGATGCAACACCAACGATACCAAAACTGAGGAATGGATCGATGTAGAGGCTATGTGCGTGTTGTGTTGGGTGTCCACCGTACGATTTAAACACATGTAAATAAGTTAATGGCCCTTCTCCAAACAATGGATGGGTTTTAATATTCATAAGTGCAACTTCCCATATATCTGTTCTTGTAAAGAAATAAGATATAATATTATCGACTCGTGGGAATTTTGTTGGGTTGAATATAAAGTAAATCACAACTAATAAGAACAAACTAAAGATCACTGCACATGTTCTATAATGTTTATCAAAGATTAACATGATGAGTATTGCTACAGCGAGAGCAGGCCAAGCTGTACGACAAGCAGTGAGGATGAGGAGAAACAAATTGAGTGCTATGACTGCGAAGTAATAGACAAATCGTCTCATATTTGTTTCCCACGCCCTCGTCTTTAAGATTTGATAGAATGTTATACATACAAAGAATTCTATCATCATGGCATAATAATTGGCATTAAAGAAGACTGAATTGATTCTGTTTTTTGGTGAATTAAATATAATAATCTCAAATTGATTAATATCAAATTTATTTAAGATTGCCATATATTCAATTAATCCATATAAAGCAGCAAAAACACTTAAGACTATAATACAGTTAATTATGAAATTAAATAGGTTAGCTGTGATATGTTTTCTATAGTATAGAATAAAGGAAAGGAAGACATAAAATAATACAGAACAACACATCCCTAAATAATTTTTATACAGTAATGAGGTCATAAATATTATGATACAAAACAGTATAATGAAACGGCTATATGGAATAGACCGATAAAGATCTTTGATCTCACCCTTTAGGACAAGTCTTATAAAAAGCAATGTGATCACTGTTGCACACATATAAAAAGGAATGAATAAAGATAATATGGCAACGAGGATATAACGTTGATCATGGGTAAAATGCTCTTTTAAATAATTGATACCAAACATGGTGACACCTCCAATGCATGTTCATTTTACAACAAATGCCAGTCAATGTATAGACAAAGATAAATTATTAACCTACACTATTATATTGCCTTTATATTAAGAAATATAAAATTAATTCTAAAGATTATATACACTTTTTAAAGGAAATAAACTTTCATAATGTGAGTGTTTATTCCTTTTTTTGTGTGATTGCGTTATAATGATTGCAATCTTAAATGACTATAAACAATTATATTGTTAATATTATAGATAAAGGAAGTGCAGTTATGTGGAAAAAATATATTAAACCGTACCGTTATGAAACAATCTTTGGATTGTTTTTCAAATTAGTAGAAGCAATCTTTGAACTCTTTGTTCCTTTTATTGTTTCTTTGATCGTTGATAAAGGAATACAAGGGGGAAATAGAGACTATATCATAAAAATGGGTCTTTTATTATATGGGCTTGCTGCTATAGGATATTTATTTGCCTTAGTCTGTCAATACTTTGCATCTAAAGCTTCTCAAGGCTTTGGAACAGGGGTAAGACGTGATATGTTTGCCGCAATTAATGCTTATGATTATAAGAATATAGATGATATTGGAACTCCGTCTTTAATCACAAGACTAAGTCATGATGTTAATCAATTACAGGTTGCTGTAGCAATGGGAATTCGTCTTGCATCCCGCTCACCAATTATTATTATTGGTTCACTGATTATGTCCTTCTACATCAATAGCCAGTTAGCTATTATCTTTGTAGTATGTGCACCTTTACTCGCTTTATCCATTTATTTAGTTATGAAGCACTCTTTTCCTTTATATCTTAAGATTCAAAACCAATTAGACAAGGTTTCTTTAGTCACTCGTGAAAACTTATCAGGGATGAGAGTCATCCGTGCTTTCTCTATGCAATCAAAGGAAAAACAACGTTTTCAAGATGAGACATCATATTTGAATGCATTACAAGTTAAGGTCACTAAAATTAGTGCTCTCCTCAATCCGAGTACAACAATCATAGTGAATATTGCTATTATTGTTATTCTTTATGTTGGTGGTATGAAAATAAATGTTGGTCAACTTTCTACAGGGGAAGTTATTGCATTAATAAATTACATGAATCAAATACTATTATCTATGATTGTCTTTGCAAATGTCATATTAATATTTAACAAAGCATCAGCAAGTTACCGTCGTGTTGAAGAGGTTCTTGCTATAGAACCAGAAATAGAATATGGGACAACACAATTGTCTCTTGATTCAGAAGAGTGCATACGCTTTTCTCATGTTTCATTTGCTTATGAACAAGCTCAGGCTTTGTCCGATGTCAGTTTTCAAGTGAAACGTGGTCAAACTATTGGTATTATAGGTGGTACTGGGTCAGGGAAAACATCATTGGTTAATTTAATAACACGATTCTATGATCCAAGTGATGGGGAAATAGACCTATTTCATCATTCAATTAAGGAATATACCCAGGAACAATTAAGGGATATGATTGCGCTTGTTCCTCAAACGGCAGTTTTGTTTAAAGGAACCATTAAAGAAAATTTACTGTGGGGTAAAAAAGATGCTAATGAAGAAGACATTGAGCGTGCTTTAGAACAGGCTCAAGCAAAAGAGTTTGTTGATCTCATGGAAAAGGGTGTAGATAGTGAACTCAGCCAAGGTGGAAGCAATCTGTCTGGAGGACAAAGACAACGTTTAACGATAGCGAGAGCGTTGATTAAGAATGCTGATATTCTCATCCTTGATGACAGTTCGAGTGCATTAGATTTTGTAACTGAATCAAAATTAAGAAAATCTTTACAAGAGTTAGAACAAACAACTTTAATTGTTTCTCAGAGAATAAGTAGTCTTCAACATGCTGATGTTATTCTTGTTTTATATCATGGAAAATTGGTTGGTCAAGGGACTCATTATGAACTATTGGAAAACTGTCCTGTTTATCAAGATATATATGTTTCACAAAATAAAAAGGAGGATCAATCATGAAAAAAGAACCTCTTAAAAGATTATTAAAGTATTGTTTACCATATAAAATGCATTTGGTTGGAATTGTTATTTTATCATCAATACAAATTATATTTACATTATTAATCCCTATTTATATAGGTAAAGCTGTTGATACAATGATAGGTGTAGACCAAGTTGATTTTACTTTGTTAATACAAAGGATGATATGTATAGGTTCATTTATGTTGATTTCAGCATTAAGTGAATGGTGCGTCTTAAGGTTATCTAATCGTTTAACTTATGCGATTACTAAGGATTTAAGAAACGATTTGTTATCTCATTATATTGAATTGCCTTTAAAAGTTGTTGATCAATACGCTAATGGTGATTTGATCTCTCGTGTTGTTAATGATATAGATTTAGTGGGAGATGGCATATTACAAGGATTTACACATCTTTTTGGTGGGATCGCAACAATTATTGGAACAATATGCTTTATGTTATATATTAATGTAACAATAGCGATGATTGTTATTTTGTTAACGCCGTTATCATTAGTTGTGGCAAGTGTCATTGCGAGCAAGACGTATAAATATTTTCAAATTCAATTGTCAATAAGAGGGCAATTAAATGGATATGTAGAAGAGATGGTTGGGCATCAAAAAGTTATTAAAGCTTTTGGTCATGAAGAAGAAAATAAAGAACATTTTGATGAACTGAATGAACAATTATACAGAAGTGGTGTCAAATCACAGTTCTTTGGAGCTTTGGTTAATCCAAGTACACGTATTGTGAATAGTATTGTTTATGCAAGTGTCGCTATGGGAGGCGCTTTATACGTTGTTTCAGGGAATATGAGTGTAGGAATATTAACAAGTTTCTTAAGTTATGCAAATCAATATACAAAACCATTTAATGAAATATCTGGAGTCTTTACCGAACTGCAAACTGCAGTTGCGAGTGCAGCGCGTGTCTTTGAATTGTTAGATCGTCACGTTGAACAAGAAGTAGACTCACCTATTCAATTAGAAGGAGTAAGAGGAGAAATTACATTTGATCGTGTTTATTTCTCTTATGAAAAGGAACAAAAACTGATAGAAGATTTTAACCTCCATGTAAATCCTGGTCAAATGGTCGCTATCGTTGGGCCAACAGGCTGTGGTAAAACAACGTTAATTAATTTACTTATGCGTTTCTACGATACAGTTTCAGGAACGATTTCAATCGATGGTGTTCCTATTCAAGATATATCGAGACATGATTTAAGATCATATTATGGAATGGTTTTACAGGAATCTTGGTTGTTTACAGGAACGATTCGCGATAATATTGCTTATGGAAGTCAGGCAAGCGAAGAGGAAATTATTGAGGCAGCTAAAAAAGCACATGCACACAATTTTATTGCCCAATTAAAAGATGGGTATGATACTTTTATCCATGAGGATGGTGGAAACTTATCTCAAGGACAAAAACAATTACTTTGTATTTCTAGAATTATGTTGAAGAATTCACCAATTCTTATACTTGATGAAGCAACCTCATCTATAGATACAAGAACTGAAAAACAAATTCAAGATGCTTTTGATGTCATGATGAAGGGGAGAACGTCGTTTGTTGTTGCTCACAGATTGTCAACAATTAGACAAGCTGATGTGATCTTAGTTATGAAAGATGGACACATTATTGAAAAAGGAACTCATGATGAGCTCCTTAAACAAAATGGTTTTTATAATCAATTGTATACAAGTCAGTTTGAAAAGGAAAAGGATTGAAGTTAAACTTCAATCCTTTATTTTGAGATTCTCTTTCTCATTTCAGTCACTTCTACAAATCTTGTTGAAATACTGTAGTCACGTTGTCCATAAACAAACGTCATTTTATGGTTATAAGTAAAGCTAACTTTCTTTAATTTTCTATAATCAATAATTAATCTACCAACCATGATACTTTTCTTTCCTACAAGGACAACAGAAGAAATTAAGTATCCATAAACAACAGAAATAAATGCAGCAGAGTTTAATGCGGTTCTTGCTGTTAAATCATCGCCTTTCAACAGTGAAACAATCATGTAGTATAAACCACCGAAATAAATAATAATAAATACAAGTGTCAAAATGCCATAAAAGACTTTTCCTAATGTATTAAAACAAAATTTTAAAGTTTTATCTTGTTTCTTTGTTTTTATAACAGTAACAATAATATTAGCAATTGTATATGTAAACCAAAGCAGTACAACAACCAAAATAACTGTTAAAAGAATAGTAACTAATTCACCAAATTTACCCATAAATAACTTCCTTTCATATGTATTATTATACATATTTTTTTCTTTTTCGTATAGAAAAAAGTGAAATAATATTAAACTTGTAGTGTATTCTCCTAAATAAAGGTATAATATCCCGGAGGTGATGAAGATGTTTGAATATGAATATAGTGAAAAAAGAGTAATTTTGAGTGATGATGTAGATTTCCTAGGAAATATGAAGTTAAATAGGATATTTCAAATATTTAGCGTTTTAGCGACAACTCATGCCCAAAAGATTGGGATGTGGAGCGAAGAAATCGCGATGAATTATGCATGGATCGTCTCTAAACAAAGGTTAGAAATGACTTCTCCTATACGTTTAGGTGATGAAGTTGAATTTGTTACAGTTGTACAAAATGGAAGCCAAGCTATTTTTCCAAGGTATTATTATATAAAACGTCAAGGGGAAATCATCGCAAGTTGTTCATCGATATGGACAATGCTTGATATTCATAAAAGACGTATAGTGGCACCAAAACGAATTGGTATTGATATTCCTAAGGTAGAACATGATTATATGTTGGAACAACCACCGACGATTGAAGAAGAGAATCTTGATTTTGTGACTCAGAGACAAGTTCTTTATAGTGATATTGATATGAATTATCATATGAATAATACTAGATATATAGAATGGTGTTTGGATTTATTACCAATTGATTTCTTTCAAAATCAATTTATTAAAGATATTGCAGTGATGTATATGAAGGAGATCAGGCCAAATGAATGTGTCTCACTTTATATGAAAAAAGACAGTGAATATTATGTAGTAGAAGGACGAGATGAAACAGATACAAAATGTTTTGTTGTTAAGATCGTTTGTTAAGTTTTTCACTTTTCATAATTTGAAAATTTTGGAGAAAAGAATATGTTATTATTAACTTGTCCCAAATAACTATAATAGTATTCGTTTTCCCGTAACTGAATACAAAAAAAAGACGACTAGAGGTCGTTTTTTTTTATTTAAATATAAATGTTTCATCTATACCACTAAAGACATCTTGCATATCTTGAGGTGGTAAAGAGACGATTGTCAGTGTTTCTAAAGAAAGTGGGTGGACAAACACGAGTTTATAAGCGTGTAAAGCTTGTCTGTTGATCAACTCCGAAGGTTGATTGTAGCGATGATCGCCAACAAGGGGTGCCCCAATTGAAGCCATATGGACACGTATTTGATGTTTTCTTCCACTATCTAAATAACATTCAACAATTGACATTTTGTCATTATGACTTAAACATTGATAATAAGTTTTTGATTCTTTTCCTGTTGACGAAATACGCATTTTACCATTGATGTGTCGATCCCTTGCTATCGGTTTGTTGATTGTATGTGTTTTATAATCCTGAATAACATGATCAACAACTGCTAGGTATTGTCTTTTAATCTCTTTGTTAGAAATCATTTCATCAAACAATGGAAGTAATAGTGAACATTTACAAAAGAAGACCAATCCACTTGTTTCATAGTCAAGTCTATGAATATAACGAACAGGCAGATCGAGCCCCATATATTCATAATATCCTGCAACACGATTAACCAGAGCATCGTCTTTATCTAGTGCATCTGGATAAACGTTCATAAAAGGTGGTTTATTAACAATGAGAATAAAGTCATCTTCAAAGATAACGTCTAATGGTTCATAGTTTGATATAAAAACATGATCATGAGTATCAAATGCCTTAATAGTTAATGTATCTCCTTTTAACATAATTGTTGAAGAAGAAGTGAATCTTTTGTTTAAGGTATAATCTTTATTTTGTTTTAAAAGATGAATTTGCTTTTTTGATAAATGTAATGAATGAAAGAAATCTTCTATAGATATTGGTTTATCTATAGTTATAGAGAGATAAGGAATGTGTACCTTATATTTCATCATACTTTATAGAGTGTAAGTTTGATGTCAATTGTCACATCAAAGTCTTCTAGTTCATCAAGAACGTAACGACGTTCTTTTTTAATATGATAAAAATGAGGTGTCATTTTTAATAGGTTTAATGTATCTTCTCTATTCTCTAAATGAATTGTTTGTTTGATATCTTTTGAAATAATTGTTTCAAATGGTAAACGTATAAATTCATCTGATTTGATTTTTACTTCTTCATAAATCACTTCTTTAAATTCAATCAAGTGATGATTATTTGCTGTAATATGGACTACATATCCACCTTCTTTTAAACATCTTTTTAATTCATCAACGTTAACAACTGTAAATAAGGCTGTTATGAAATCTAATGAGTGATCTTGAATTGGAATGTTTTTAGAATTACCAACGATCCAACAAATATCTTTAGTGTATTTTGTTGACATAGCAACACCATCTTTAGAAATATCAAGACCATAAAGGTCATCGTTAGGGAAGGCTTGTTTAAATTTATAAGTATAGTAACCTTCACCGCTCCCTAAATCTAATAAATGCATTGGTGTTTCATCCCTGTATTCTTTGATTGTATCAATAACAGATTGAGCAATTAAATCATAATATCCTTTATTCAAATGATGTTTTCTACACAATAAACTTTCTTTATTGTCTCCTGGTAGATTACAAGCTTTATCTTGGTTTAATAATAAGTTTATATATCCTTGTTTTGCGATATCATATGTATGTTTGTTTTCACACTTTAAACTTTTACCATCTAATTGTAATGGTAAATGACATTTTGGGCATGCGAGCTTTTGCATGGTATCCCTCCTTTTACACGCATTATAACATGTTTACTTTCTTTTTGAAATGTTGGTATAATATAAAAATAAAGGAGGAATATGTTTATGGCGATTTTATTTAACAAACCTGTGTTGAATTATGAAGCAATGTGTCAGGAACAGTATAAATCTATTGTTATTTTAAAAGGTGAATTACATAATGAAGATGATATTGATATTAAAAAGATTATTATAGATATGATAGATACAAAATATCAAGAAATATTAATGTGGTGTACACAAGGTCAATTAGATGATATAAGTATAATGGAAAAGCGTTATTTAAAGTTTTTAAAGGAGAAAGATAAATTTATATGAAATTTTTAGATGTATCAATTGTAAAAAGTATAGAAGATGTATTAGAAAATCATTTACAGTTATTACGTGTTGATTTAGATAAATTTGAAGAAATCCTTATTGATCATACTGTTAACAAACAGGATGAAGTGTATTTATTCATGCAAATGTTTCAATTAAAGATTATAGATAGTGTGATTGTTGATATTGATTATTCAAAAGAAAAGTATCTTCCTATCTTTATGGAAAAATATAAATTAAGTTATGAAGAATCTTTATTTGTTTTATATCTCATTGAACATTTAAAAGATAAATTAGGATTTATTACAATGTTCTATCAATTTGATGAAAGACTTACATTAGCCTATGAAAAGACGAATTTAAGGGAATTAAAACTCTTTGCGAGATGTTTTAAAGAAGGGTTTGGAATACATCAAGATTATGTAAAAGCGTATGAATTATATCGCTATATCTATACAAAAGGAGATCATAGTGTTGTTTATGATTTAGGATGGATGTTTGAGAATGGATATGGTGTTGAAAGAGATGTAGATAAAGCGTTAGAGTATTATCTAGAAGGTACTGATGATCAAAGTGCATTTAAAAGTGGATATTACTATATGAGTGTTTCTGAAGAGAAGGCTTTGAATTACTTTAAGGCAAGTGAAGATCCAAGAGCGAAATTGTATGAAGGACATATTTATTTAAAGCATCGTCAGTATAATGATGCGATTCATTGTTATTCAAATGGGTCAAAGCATTTAAATCCTTCATGTTGTTTTGAACTTGGGAATATGTATAAAATTGGATTAGGGGTTCAAAGGAATCCTTACCAAGCAGTTGAGTTATATTATCATGGATATTTACTTGGGGATGGAGATTGCGCTGTTGAAATCGCTAAAATGATCATTGATCATTTTATAGAAGGGACAGAACAACAAATACTAGCATTGTTAGAAACAGGTGTATATTTAGGTAGTGTTCAAGCATGTTTAATGTTAGGAACGATGTATGAAATGGGTCATATGGTTGATCAAAGTCGTCCTCGTTCACTATTCTTTTATAATAAAGCGAATGAGCTTGATGATTTGAAAGGAAAATATTATGAAGAAATATAAGAAAGGTGACGAGGTTTCATATACACTTGGCGTGTTTCCCACAATAGAACTACTCAAGACTAGACCGGAGATTGTCAAACGTGTCATTGTGCATGATTCTATTGAACAAAATAGAGGGTATGAACCTATTGTCACACTATGTGAACAACATCATATTGAAATAGAGGTTCATAATCAAACAATTAATAAATTATCACCTAAAGGTAACTGTTTTGCGATTGCTGTGTTTGATATATATGAAGCGCCTGTAAGTTCTTTGCAGCATGTTGTCCTCGTGAATCCTATGGATATGGGAAATATGGGCACTATTATGAGAACGATGTTAGGATTTGGTTATAAAGATCTTGTGGTTATTCGTCCAGCAGTAGATATATATGATCCAAAAGTTGTTCGTGCATCAATGGGAGCTATCTTTAAATTAAATGTTCAATACTATGATAGTTATGAGGATTATGCATTAGAGTATCCTCAATTGGTTAAGTATCCTTTTATGTTAGATGGAGCGAAAAAAATCCAAGATATAGAGTGTGTAGATGACTACGCATTGATCTTTGGGAATGAGAGTTCAGGTTTAGATTCTACGTTTTCAAAAGTAGGGCAAAGTGTCTTTATTCCACATAGTCAAGAAATCGATTCATTGAATCTTTCCATGGCCATTGGGATAGGATTATTCCACTTTTCATCGGGTAAATTCTAACTGGTAAGAAGTAGAATTGAGTATGATTTATGAATGTAAGGGCTATAATTATTGAAAATCGGTGAAAATATCGATTTTAAGTGGAAATTTCATAAGAATTTGTGTATTATAGGTATGTAAAAAAGAGAAAAGGAGATTATTACAATGGGTTTAGTTTCAGCTAAAGAAATGTTAGATAAAGCAAAAGCAGGAAAATACGCTGTTGGTCAATTCAATATCAATAACTTAGAATGGACAAAATCAATCTTATTAACAGCAGAAGAATTAAAATCACCAGTTATCTTAGGTGTATCTGAAGGTGCAGCAACTTATATGACAGGATTCAAAACTGTTTCAGCTATGGTTAGCGCTATGGTTGATTCATTAGGAATCACTGTACCAGTAGCATTACACTTAGATCATGGTAGCTATAAAGGTGCTCAAGAAGCATTAGAAGCAGGTTTCTCTTCAATCATGTTTGATGGTTCTCATTATGGAATCGAAGAAAACATCGAAAAAACAAAAGAAATCGTTGCATTATGCCACGCTAAAGGTGTATCAATTGAAGCAGAAGTTGGTTCAATTGGTGGAGAAGAAGATGGTGTTGTTGGAACTGGAGAAGTTGCAGATCCAAAAGAATGTAAATTAATCGCTGACTTAGGAGTAGATTTCTTAGCAGCAGGTATCGGAAATATCCATGGTAAATACCCAGAAAACTGGACTGGATTAGATTTCGTAGCATTAGAAGCAATCCAAAAAGAAACAGGAGCTTTACCATTAGTATTACATGGTGGTACTGGTATCCCTGAAGAAATGATCGCTAAAGCAATTGAATTAGGTGTTTCTAAAATTAACGTTAACACTGAATGTCAATTATACTTCCAAGAAGCAACTCGTAAATATATCGAAGCTGGTAAAGATTTAGAAGGTAAAGGATTTGACCCTCGTAAATTATTAGGACCAGGTGCTGAAGCAATCAAAACTTGCGTTAAAGAAAAAATGGAATTATTCGGAAGCGTTGGTAAAGCTTAATTATTAA
>CAMTOK010000016.1 GCA_947074115.1 uncultured Erysipelotrichaceae bacterium
AAACTCACTTTATCTAAGTGAGTTTTTCTATATACCTTTTGTTAAAAATAATGATGTATAATCAATCATTTCATCAAGAGTTAAGACCTTATGATCCCTAACCCATTGTTTATACATTTCAATTGTTGTTGAAAAGAGAAAACATATTTTTAAATTTTCTTTTGCTTGATCTTTATGACTGAGTTTATGTTGTTGTTTGATCTCGGATAATATTTTATCTGATATCATTTCACTCATATTAGCGTGTTGATGGCTACACATAATGTATTCACATATAGGATCATCAATAGCGTTAAATACAAAAAACTCTCTTACTAATGATGGTATATCATTCTTTAAATCTATATCTTTTATATGCTTTAAGAAAGCATCTGCTATTTCATTTTGAAATGTTTCTAATAAATCATTTAAATCAAGGTAATAAGTATAGAATGTTTTACGATTGATCTTAGCACGTATACATAAATCTTTCACATTGATTTTTTCATAAGGCATTTCTAAAATCATTGATCTAAATGTATTGTGTATTGCTTCTTTTGTTTTGATAACTCTTAAATCTATTTTTACTTTAGGTTCCATAATTCCTCTTATAAGAAACACATGACGACCATGTGTTTCTTTTCCTACATTAATATTTTTATTGTCCATTGAGATAATATTATACAGTTATTATAATGTAAATATAACATATAAGCAACACGTGTTGCTTAAAAGGAGGTAATACAATGAAAACAGTAAAATTAAACAATGGCGTAGATATGCCAATAGAAGGATTTGGAGTTTTTCAAATCACTGATCCACGTGAATGTGAGGAAGCAGTCACACATGCACTAAATGCAGGTTATAGATTAATTGATACAGCGAGTGCTTATTTAAATGAAGAAGCAGTTGGTAAAGCAATTCAAAAAAGTGGGATTCAAAGAGAAGAGTTATTTATTACAACAAAATTATGGATTCAAGATTATGGGTATGAAAATGCTAAAAAGGCATTTTATACATCATTAGAAAAATTAGGATTAGATTATATTGATCTTTATTTACTACATCAACCAATGAGTGATTATTATGGTGCTTATAGAGCTTTAGAAGAATTATATGAAGAAGGTAAAATTAAAGCTATTGGTGTTTGTAATTTCTATCCTGAAAGATTAGTTGATTTATGTATTAATGCAAAGATTATTCCTGCAGTTAATCAAATTGAATGTCATCCATTCTTTCAAAGAATTGAAGATATGAAAACTATGGAAGAGTTTGGTGTGCAAATTGAATCATGGGGTCCTCTTGCTGAAGGACAAAAAGATATCTTTAATAATCCTATCTTAAAAGAGATTGGAGATCAATATAACAAAACTGTTGCACAAGTTATTTTAAGATGGCATGTACAAAGAGGGGTTGTTATTATTCCTAAATCTTCTAAAAAAGAAAGAATTGAAGAAAACTTTAATATCTTTGATTTTGAATTAAGTGAAAATGATATGAAGACAATTTTAGATATGGATTTAGGGTACAGTGAAACAATTGATCATTCTTCGCCTGATACTGCTAAGTGGTTAAATAGTTATAAAATCCATGATTAATAATTGTATGAGAAAAACAAGAATAAATTATAATCAAGATGGGCGTGTCCATCTTGATTGCTATATTCATGAAGATAGTGATGAATTATTACCAGCTATTATTTCATTGCCAGGTGGTGCATTTGGGACACTTGTTTATAGTGACAAGGAACCAACAGCAATGACTTTTTATACAAAAGGATTTCATTCTTTTGTTTTGAATTATTCAGTAGGAGAGTATTGTGGATATCCTCATCCCCTTGATGAAGTGTCATGGGCCATTATGCAAATAAGACGACATGCTAAAGAATGGCATATAGATCATAACAAAATTATTCTCATGGGATTTAGTGCCGGTTCTACGGTTGCGGGTATGTCAGCAACACAGTGGAACGATGTTCGTATTTGTGAGAGAATCGGTGCACGTGATGTCTCTGAGATTATGCCTACTGCAGCGATCATTGGTTATGGGGCATGTGATATTACACATACAATTCTTGATAACCCTAATATTGTTAATCCGGGGATATGGGGTAAGCTTGTCACAGATAGAACAAAACAAATGGATTTTGTTTATTATATAGATCAAGATACAAAACCAATGTTTATTTGGCATCCCTATTTTGATCAATACGTCCCTAAAGAGAATCCAATAAGACTTGCAAATGCATTAAAGAAGACGGGGATCCCCTATGAACTTCATATGTATAGTGATGGTTATCACGGTATGTCAGTGAGTTATAACGCTCCTCATAAAAATAGAAAAGACTCACCCCATCCTGATGCAGAACAGTGGGTAAGTCAATGTATTGATTGGTTAAATCATTTATGATTCATCTTCATTCATATTGTATTCAAAACTACAGTTATGGCTTATTTCATCAAAGATGACTTTTCTTCCTTTATATAAGATAACATGAGCTATTGAATTGTTACTTTCATGTATAACTCCTATCATTTCACCATTAATCGGTGAATGTAATGGTTGTGTAGATTGTTGCTTTATATGAATTTCTAAACGCAAACGACCTTGTTTTAATTCAATAAGGTCTTTTTTCGCTTGTATAATTTTTACACCTTTATATGTCGCAAAGCGATATTGGCGACCACGGCAAGTTATTGCACATATACATCCAATAAAATGTCTTTTAAAGAATGGGATATCTGCAATTGAGACCATAACACTCGTACTTGATACAAAATCATTCGTATGAAACCATAGGTAAGTCTCAGGAAATGATGTTCCTTCATCCCCTTCAATATAACCTCTTCCTAAATTGAAATCATAATACTGACCTTCTATATCCAAAGCTCCAACGAGATCGTGTTTCATACTCACGATTTCATGTTGACACTGGAGCGGTAGGTGACGGAAGGGTCCCATAATATCATAATGTAACGGTGTCATATTCCTATATTGAATATATCCTTTGACTTCTGGGTAATCGACTGTAATTCCTATTTTATTGATTCTTATTCCATCGTGTGTATCATAGTGATAGACTTTATCATTTGTAACAATTTGTACAAATTCCCCTTCACTACATATTCCTTCTATAATACAAACTGTATAGTTATCCTTTTGATGTTTATAATAACGTCCATTAAAAAATTGTTTCTTCATATATTATCCCCCATATATACCTATGAAAAAATAAGATAAACATGTAAGAAATAGGTAACTTAGTTATGACAGAGGTCAACTTAGTCGTATGAATTTGTCCTTTTTTGGTGAGATTGATATAGATTTCATAGTGAAGGGAGAACATTATGAAAAGATCAATACATACGTCATATAACTAAAAGAAATTAAAGTGAATATCAATTGTCACTTTTAACACCAGATGTAGAAATAATAATGGTAATATTAATGTTGTGAGAACTATGTATATAGGTATTGTACGATTGTCTATATAAATACATTATTTCCGAGGAAAAAAGAGTACAATAAAGATAATATGAACAGTACCATTATAATGTGTTTTTCTTTTGTCCTATGTGATCACTGTATAATGATATTATAGAAAAAATAGGGTATATCACTTATACTCAACAAATCTATTAAATGATCACTTATATAGATAAAGTCTATGATCTATAGAACCTCTTTCTGTTTAATCGTTAAGTTTTATATTTAGCTATAAAAAGGTAGGATTATCTTAGGATAATCCTATTATTTGTATAAAAGAGTATTTACAATTTTAGAGTGAGATGTATAATATGATTAAGAAGAAATTATAGGAAAGGATGAAACAATGTTTAAGAAAAATGCTCTTGGATTAAGCTGGATTTGTATGACAATCGTTGTCGTTACGTTATACTTTGGTAGTTTACTCTCTTATTACTATCATTTAGACATGATCTTTAATCTTTTTCTTGTTTTATTCTTTTGTTTAGAATTGGCATTTGTGATCTTTACTCTTTATTATTTATGTCATTTAAAGGCATCGTCAATAGAATTAAAAATAATAAAATTCATTGGTGTGATCAGTATATCGATACTTGTCATAGTTAATTATAACCATATTATTCTTAATGAACGTGGTGGTAATTATGTTGGATATCATGAGATATATAAATATTATAATAATCAAAATCAACCAATGGCTTATATCTATATAGAAGAGATTGATCGTTATGAATCATTTCTTTTAGAAAATGAACAAGCAATGAAAGTTGATATGAATGGTAAGAAAGCTTTCTATGTTGATTATAAATATATTATTATTAATGATACAGTTCATTTAAGTTTTGACTACATAGATTTTGATGATTTTATAGATGTTAAAAAGATTGGAGACAATCTTTTTTTTATTTTGTCGTATTGTTCTTCTTTGTCTTAAAACAGGTGAGAGGTATAATAAAGGAAGAAAGACAGATAGAAAAAGGAGGGAAGAAAGGTCTATCTTACATCATGGAAAAACTTCTATAATGAATGTTCAATAATATGAGAGAAAGGTCGACAGAATCAACGAAATTCTCTTATAAAAATATAATAATAAAATCATAAACAATTATAGAATAAGGAACTTTAGATATAAATCAATGCATGACGAATACAATAAGAATTGTGAATCAAGTCATCAAAGGGGTGACTAAGAAAGGAGTCAATGGATATGTACGATATCGTTGTCATTGGAGCGGGAGTCATTGGTTGTAGTATCGCAAGAGAATTATCGAGGTATAATTATCATATCTTAGTACTTGATAAAAATAGTGATTTGTGTGAAGGAACATCAAAAGCAAATAGTGGTATAGTGCATGCAGGTTATGATGCAAAACAAGGATCATTAATGGCTAAAATGAATGTTTTAGGTAATCAATTAATGCCTAAGTTATGTGAAGATTTAGATGTTTCGTTTGTTAACAATGGGTCTCTTGTTTTGTGTTTTGATAAAACACAAATAGAATGCCTTGAGGAATTAAAACAAAGAGGGATAAGTAACGGTGTTAAAGGTCTAGAGATCTTAACAAAAGAAGAAGTTTTATTAAAAGAACCACATCTCAATCATAATGTTGTTGCTGCACTTTATGCACCAAGTGGTGGTATTGTTTGTCCTTTTGAATTAACGATTGCTTTAGGAGAAAATGCATGCAGTAATGGTGTTACGTTTCAATTTAATAGTGAAGTCATAGATATAAAAAAACAGGAATTAAGCTATCTTATTAAAACAAAGACTGGGGATATAAAAACAAGTATTGTGATTAATGCAGCAGGTGTTCATTCTGATGATATTCATAACTTTGTTGAACAAGACAAAATAAAAGTTATACCAAGAAAAGGTGAGTACTGTTTATTAGATAAAGAGTGTCAAAATCTTGTGTCACATACAATATTTCAATTACCTAATGAATATGGAAAAGGGATCTTAGTGACACCTACAGTTCATGGAAATATTATTTTAGGACCAACTGCAGTTGATATAGATGATAAAGAGAATCATCAAACAACAAAACAAGGTTTATTTGAAGTGTTATCAAAAGCAGGATTAAGTTTAATAGATGTACCAACAAAACAAATCATTACATCGTTTACAGGAGTAAGAGCACATCGGGAAGCTCATGAGTTTTTAATAGAGGAAGCAGAACATGCTGCTGGTTTTTTTGATGTTGCTGGTATAGAATCTCCAGGGCTTGCGAGTTCACCAGCTATTGGGCAATATGTTGCGAATATGGTAACAACAAAATATCCAACTTCAAAGAAAGAAAACTTTATTTCTAAAAGAAAAAGGATTCCAACATTATCAGAATTGAGTTTTGATGAACAAACAAAACTCATAAAAGAGAATCCGTTATATGCTAATATTGTGTGTCGTTGTGAAATGGTTAGTGAAGGTGAAATCGTAGAAGCGATTCACCGTCCTCTTGGTGCAACAACTGTTGATGGAATTAAGAGAAGAACACGTGCAGGTATGGGACGATGCCAGGCTGGTTTTTGTTTACCAAAAACCATTCAAATCTTAGCACGTGAGTTAAATAAAGATATAAGTGAGATCACCAAAACTGGTGAGGGGTCTTACTATATAACTGGATACAACAAGGAGGATATATAATATGGTTAAGGAACTTGTTGTTATAGGTGGTGGACCTGCAGGTCTTGCTGCTGCGTTATCTGCTAGAGAAAATGGAATTGAAGATATTTTAATTATAGAACGTGATGTTCAATTAGGTGGTATATTAAATCAATGTATTCATAATGGTTTTGGCCTTCATACATTTAAAGAAGAATTAACGGGGCCAGAATATGCGCAAAGATATATTGATCTTATTCATGAAAATAATATTGATTATGTTTTAAATACAATTGTCACCCATATTTCAGAAGATAAAGTCATTACTCTTATGAGCGCAAAAGATGGGTTATATCATATAAGCGCAAAATCAATAATACTCGCCATGGGATGTCGAGAAAGACCAAGAGGAGCATTGAATATTCCTGGTAAAAGACCAGCAGGTATTTACTCTGCAGGAACTGCTCAACGTTTAGTGAATATAGAAGGAAGAATGATAGGAAAGAAAGTCGTAATACTTGGATCAGGAGATATTGGATTGATTATGGCAAGGCGTATGGTCTTAGAAGGTGCTGATGTTCAACTTGTTGCTGAAATTATGCCATTTTCAGGAGGACTCACAAGAAACATAGTTCAATGCTTAGATGACTATGGGATTCCATTAAAACTATCTCATACAGTCGTTGATATACAAGGTGACAAACGTGTAGAAAGTGTGACGATTGCCATGGTAGATAAATCGTTACAACCAATACCAGGTACAGAGAAAACATATGAATGTGATACATTGTTGTTGTCATGTGGATTAATACCAGAAAATGAGTTATCTCATCAACTCGGTATAAGTATGAATCAAGTGACAACAGGGGCGTTTGTTAATGAAAGCTTAGAAACGAATGTTGAAGGAATCTTCGCATGTGGGAATGTTTTACATGTTCATGATTTGGTGGATTATGTGTCTGAAGAATCTAAACAAGCAGGTCAAAGTGCAAGTTTGTATTTAAAAGGACTACAAAATAAAGAAGGTAAAGATATTCGTATTGTCACTACAGATGGTGTTCGCTATAGTGTACCTTCTACATTGAATGTATCAAGAATGCAAGAGCGACAAATTATTCGCTTCCGCGTTGGTCGTGTTTATCGAGATGCATATGTGAGTGTCTATGTTGATGACACACGCATTAAACATTTAAGAAAACGTATTTTAACACCAGGGGAAATGGAACAAGTGTTACTAAGAAGTGATGAACTTCATCCTTTTGAAAATATTGATCAAATCACGATCAAGATAGAGGAGGTGTAATCACTATGGAAGAAAGAAAAATCACATGTATTGGATGTCCTATTGGATGTTTGTTAACTGTTGTTATTGAAAAAGATGAAATCACAGTCACAGGTCATACTTGTCGTATAGGTAAAGAGTATGGTGTTAAAGAAGTGACACATCCTTGTCGGATTGTCACATCAACAGTAAAAGTAAACCAAGGGGTTGAACACGTTGTATCTGTGAAAACTGAAAGTGATATTCCTAAAGATAAAATATTTGAATGTATTCAAGAATTAAAGGACTGTGTTGTAGAAGCACCAGTTTCAATAAATGATATCATTTTAGAAAATGTTGCTGGTACACATGTGAATGTTATTGCGACAAAAATAATAGAAAGAAAGGAGGATCCTCATGGCTGAAACATTTATTGTTTCATTAGATCAAGGAACAACAAGTTCACGCTGTGTAATATTTGATCATAATGGTGTCAGTCGTGCCATTGCCCAAACAGAAATTACACAATATTATCCTGAAACAGGATGGGTAGAACAAGACCCTTTAGAAATCTATCAAACACAAATTGATGTGATGAAAGAAGCAATTGAACTGTTAAATATAAATCCATCTCAAATAGAAGCAATAGGTATAACAAATCAAAGAGAAACAACAGTCATCTGGGATAAAAGAACTGGGAAACCGATTTATAATGCGATTGTATGGCAGTGCAGGCGCACTGCAGATCGTATCGAAACATTAAAAAAAGAAGGGTTAGAATCATATATTCAAAACACCACTGGTTTAATTGCAGATGCTTATTTTAGTGGTACAAAAATAGAATGGATATTAGATCATGTAGAAGGATCAAGAGAACTCGCAAAAGAGGGACATCTTTTATTTGGAACGATAGAAACTTGGTTATTATGGAAACTGACACAAGGAAACGTTCATGCGAGTGATTATACGAATGCATCAAGAACAATGTTATTTGATATTCATAAGTTAACATGGGATCAAAAGCTTTTAGATTTATTTGATATTCCATTATGTATGTTACCGAGCGTTTATCCTTCTAGTTATCAATTTGGTGAAATTGATGAATCGATCCTTGGTGTGAGGATACCAGTAACGGGTATTGCAGGTGATCAACAAGCTGCATTATTTGGACAATGTTGTTTCCATAGTGGTGATGTGAAGAACACCTATGGAACAGGGTGTTTCTTACTCATGAATATTGGGAAAGAAGCAATTATATCAAAACAGGGGTTAATCACAACGATAGCGGCAGGTGATTCAACAGACGTTGAATATGCATTAGAAGGAAGTGTTTTTATCGGTGGTGCCGTTGTCCAATGGTTAAGAGATGAACTCAAACTCATTAACAATGCATCAGCATCAGAATCACATGCATTATCAGTAGAAGATACTCAAGGTGTTTATTTGGTTCCAGCATTTGTTGGACTCGGTGCACCCTATTGGAACCCTTATGCAAGAGGCATGATCGTTGGCGCAACGCGTGGAACAAATCAATCCCATATCATTAGAGCAGCGTTAGAATCAATAGCGTTTCAAGTCAATGATGTCGTTAACGCAATGGAAAGAGAGTCAGGTTTTAATGTCAATGCATTAAAGGTTGATGGAGGCGCAAGCCTAAATAATTTTTTAATGCAGTTTCAATCTAATGTTTCACAAAACTTTGTCTTTAGGACAAAGTGTGCGGAAACAACAGCTTTAGGTGTCGCTTTTTTAGCAGGTTTAAAAGTAGGATATTGGAAAGATCATAAAGAGATAGAAAAGAATTGGAACTTAGATATTGTTTTTACACCAAAAATAAATAAAGATGAAACAGATGAATTGTTATATAACTGGCATAGAGCAGTTGATACAGCATTATACTGGGCAAATTATAAGAAGTCATAAAAGAAGCCATAGCCCTGACGTTGTCAAATACGGAGGAAGAGAGAATGGTAAAATGTTATCAAGATTGGATGATCGATTATCCTAAACATATTGTTATACAGAAAGAACGTTACTTTTATAAAAGCCAAGGCATACATGCAGAAACGTTGAATGATTTGTTAGGGTATAAACTATGGAGTTCAAAAGGAAGTCTATCTACTGGAGGACCATCTCTAAAACATATAGAGGATGCATTAACACATCATCGATTAGATTATATTGTTGTTGAAGGAGATGATATTCTCATTAAGAAAGAATTTGGGAGTACAACAAAAATAAAAGCTCACAATAGTGAGTCTTTAATGAGTGATCAGTCTATAAAGACAACGCGTCAACTAAGTGATGAAGATTTGTTACAAATCTCTGAAACATTACTTGCACACTTTGATCCTTATACAGGAGCGTTATTAGATGATGATCAACTTATCAATCAAAGTGAAGTACAAGAATTGATACAAGTCGCAAGAAATCATTTGTTAAATAAGGTTAAGAATGAAATTCCTTCATCGTTTGTAAAACCATGGGATCAAAGTGAAGACGAACAATTAAGATATGAATACAACGCCTTTATGTCTATAGAGCTTATTTCAAAGATTCATAATAGAAGTATCGCTCATATTAGACAACGCTTATATCAATTAAATATCATTGATCGACTCGATCAATATCTTTATAAAGATTGTCCTTAGGATAATCTTTTTTTATTTAAGTGTTGACCTCGTGTTACACGAGGAGAATATCTAAAGGATATAGAACAAGCAACAGTGAAATGTCTTCTACTAATTATTTTCATAAGTAAATAGCATTTAAGATACGTATTCAAATTTAAAAAACACAAATTTATACACTTATCACATAATCTCCATATTGTTGCGGGCTAGAATAATTTTGAGGTGAGAGTATGAACCACATATTTAAACGAGTAGAAAAGAAGTATATATTAACACAAACTCAATATGAGGAATTACTAAGGATTATTTATTTATATATGGAAGATGATTTTTATAGTCATTATACCATTCATAATATTTATTATGATAGTGATGATGATTTCTTAATAAGAACATCTATAGAAAAACCTAAATATAAAGAGAAATTAAGAGTAAGAAAGTACAGCAATTGTGATCAATTGTTTGTAGAAATTAAAAAGAAAGTGAATGGTGTTGTGTATAAAAGAAGAATCATCATAGATGATGATTCTATAGAAGATGAATTATATAAAGCAGATACACAAATTAAAAGAGAGATTATTTATTTAATTGAACACTATCGTTTGTCTCCCCATTATTATATTGCATACGATCGTGAAGCTTATAAAGAAAAAGGAGAGAGTGATTTAAGATTAACAATAGATTCTGGTATTAGAAGTCGTAAACATGAATTGTCATTAGAAGATAAAAAAGATCAATTGTTATTTGATGAGCCTCATTATGTATTAGAAATAAAAACATCTACTGCTTATCCATTATGGTTAGTTCATTTCTTAAATGAACATGAAATCTATCCAACATCATTTTCTAAGTATGGAAGAATTTATAAACAATATATAGGAGGAAATCAATATGTTTAATAGTTTATATACGTATACAAATAATGAAATGACACTACCATTAGTTATAGGATGTACCATAACATCAATCGTATTGGGGTTACTTTGTGCTTATGTTTATCAAAAGAATGGTAGATATACAAAGAACTTCTTATTGTCATTAACGATATTACCAGTTTTAGTCCAGATGGTCATTATGATGGTCAATGGTAATTTAGGTACAAGTGTCGCTGTACTAGGAACGTTTAGTTTGGTCAGATTTAGGTCAACACCTGGATCATCTAAAGATATTTGTTTTATATTTATGGCAATGGCAATTGGTTTAGCGACAGGGATGGGTCATATTGTTTTTGCGATTTTATTAACAGGTGTGACATGTCTTATTGTTTATTTATTATCACAAGTATCGTTCTTTGATGCATCACAAACTTATAGAACATTAACAATCGCAATCCCTGAAAGTCTTGATTATACTGAAATCTTTGAAGATATATTTTATAAATATTTAAATTCATATGAGTTAGATAAAGTCAAAACAACAAATCTAGGGAGTATGTTTGAATTAAGATACGCAGTTGAATTAAAAGATATTCAAGAAGAAAAAAATATGATAGATGAATTAAGATGTCGTAATGGAAACTTAACAATCATTTCATCTAGACAACCTATAGTGAAAGAAGAATTATAATGAAAAAAATAGTGATTATGATGCTATGCTTACTACTTGTCGGTTGTACGACAAAGAGTACAACCTACGAAGGAGACAACACAGTTCAACAAAACTTAGTGGATTCAATCATTAATGATGAGTTAATAGAATTTAATTATCAATATGAAGATTATGATGAATCTTCAAGCGTTATTATTGATTTAGATCAAATGACTGTAGAAAATGGTGGTGGTGTGACTGTCACAACATCCACAGTTACCATTACAAAAGCAGGAACTTATATTTTAAGAGGAAATCTTAAAGGAAATATTGTTGTCAGTGCAACAAAGAATGATTTTGTTAGACTTGTTTTAGATAATGTATCTATAACATCATCAAATACTTCAGCAATCTTTATAGAAAAAGCAAGTCAATGTACAATGACTCTTGCGAAAGATTCAATCAATACAATACATGATTCTAGTGCATCAGATGATACAACGAGTGGTGCTATTCATTCTAAAACTGATTTGGTGTTTGATGGGAATGGAACATTAGATATCACAACGACAAATGATAAAGATGGAATTAACTGTCGTGACAGTTTGTATATAGTGAGTGGAACTTATAAAATAAATTCTGTTGATGATGGTATTATTGGTAAAGATATTTTATTGATCGATAATGGGACATTTGATATAAATGTTGTTCATGATGGTTTAAAAGCGACAAATGATACTGATGCAGATATGGGACGTTTACAAATCAATAATGGAACATTTAAAATCGTGACAACAGGAAATGATGCGACAAGCGCAAAAGGTTTAAAAGCAATAAGATCTGTTTTGATTCAAAATGGTACATTTGAAATTACAAGTATTGATGACGCTATTCATTCAGATGGAAATATATCTATCTTAGATGGTGTGTATACAATGAGTGCAGGAGATGATGCGTTTCATGCGGATGACACATTGACAATCGCTGGTGGAACAATCAATGTGACAAAGTCATATGAAGGAATCGAAGCGAGAGTGATTTATATGACTGGTGGTGACATCTCCGTTATAGCGAGTGATGACGGTGTGAACGCAGCAAGTGATGGTGGAAACTGTATGATCTATATTAGTGGCGGTTCTCTTTATATTGATTCTGGTGGCGATGGTATTGACGCAAATGGTTCAATAGAGATGACAGGTGGTTATGTTTTTGTTGAAGGACCAACAAATAGTGCTAACGGAGCATTGGATTATGACAACAGTTTTACTGTTAATGGAGGGACGTTGATTGCGATTGGAAGTGTTGGTATGGCGCAAACACCATCAACATCTTCAGATTATTATATCTTAAGTGTGACTCTTCCTTCGGTTTATACTGCGAATACAAAAATAGAAATTCAAGATGCAAACAATAACACAATTATAAGTGAAACATCATCACAACAATTCCAAAATATTATTGTTTCCTCATCAGAATTCAAAATGGGTGGAACATATAATGTTTTATTAAATGGTGAAGCCTATGCATCATTGACAATTACGTCTGATATTACATCATCTGGCTCTGCAGGGAATATGCAAATGCCTGGCGGTGGAGGAGGAAATCAACCTCAAGGTGGATTCTCTCAATTTGGAGGACAAAAAAGAAGATAAGTGCACTTATCTTCTTTTTATGTTCCTACAACTTATATAATTGACGAAATATCATGTTTTATTCACTTGTATTGAAAAAAATGTATATAAAATATATTGATTATATCGATGTTATTTCTAATTCTTAACTTTTTCTTAAGAAATATATGGACTTTTTTAGTTATATCCTATAATATAAGTATGGTATGCTATTGAAAGGAGTAGACAAATGAAAAATTTAAAAGATAAATTGATCAACAACCTACAAATGCATGTCTTAACGAGAAAAGCAATGTTTATACCTTTGTTATCTATAAGTGTTTTGGGTTTGGTTGGTTATGCGGCTATTGACCGCGAAGCACCAGTTATTCATTCAAATCAAATAGAAATTTTATATGGTATGGACTTAAATAAAGAGATGTTTGATATTAGTGATAATAAAACTGATTTTGATGCATTAAGTATAGAAATAGAAGAACAAGGATTTGATTCCTACCAATTAGGAACATACCATATCCCTGTCACTGCGATCGATCAGTTTTCTAATTCTGCGACGAAAGTTGTTACTGTAGACGTTGTTGATAAAACAGGTCCAGTGATCAGTCAAAAAGGGAAAAATAATGGTTATGTCGTGAATGTGGAAATACATTCTAAAACAGATATCTATGACTATATCCAAGCAATTGATAATGTTGATGGTGATGTGACACCATTTATTGAAGTTGATCGTCAACTAGATACAACAGTCATGGGTATTCAAACAATAACGATGAAGGCAACAGATACTTCAGGGAACACAAGTATAAAAATTATGGAGTTCTTAGTCTCAGATACAGAAGCACCTAAAATTCAATATAAAAATAAAGATCAAGTGACTATAGATTATGGGTCATCGTTTAAATATAGTGATCATGTTTCAATTACTGATAATTATGATCAAGTTGTTTCTTCTGTTAAAGTGAATGGAGATGTGAATACAAAATCAATTGGTTCTTATGATATAGATATTGTCGCAACTGATTCATCAGGAAATGCAAGTGAAAAAGAACTCAAGGTAAATGTTAAAGATATCAGTGGTCCTCAATTAACGTTAACTAAAAAATCAGTTACGATTAAAGTAGGACAATCATTTAACCCTAAATCTTATTTAAAGTCATCTATAGACAATTATGATGGAGATATAACAAATCAGGTCACTATCAGTGGAAGTGTGAATACTAAGAAAGCTGGTACATACACGCTCACGTATACATCAAAAGATACAACAGGAAATACATCAACACAAAAATTAACAGTACGCGTTGAAAAGCCAGTTTCGAGTAAAGAGGGAATTGCGAAAAGCGCATTAAGTAAAGTTGGCGCAAGGTATGTGTGGGGGGCTGCGGGTCCTAACGCATTTGACTGTTCAGGTTTAACACAGTGGGCATATAAGCAACATGGTATTTCTATACCAAGAACAGCGTCACAACAATACAGAGCATCAAAGAAAATTAAGAAATCTGAGTTAAAGACTGGGGATCTTGTCTTCTTTAGTGGAACTGATGGGAGACCGGGAATTACACATGTAGGCATCTATGTTGGAAACGGCCAATTCGTTAGTGCGAAAGATGAAAAGACTGGTGTTAAAACAGCAAGTTTAAATAGTTCTTACTGGTCTAAACACTTTACGAGTGGTGGAAGAATAGGTTAATGATAAAAGAAAGCAATTTTGCTTTCTTTTTTATTTTAGGGTATAATTTGTAAAGATAGGAAATTGAGGTGAAATCATGCATAAGATTATGATTATTGAAGATGATGAAACAATATCATCATTATTAAAACAAAATCTAGAGAAATGGAATTATGAAGTTTTTATTGTAGAAGACTTTGAAAATGTCATGAATGATTTTCATCAATGGAATCCACACCTTGTTTTACTTGATATATCTTTACCTTACTTTAATGGATATCACTGGTGCCAAGAAATAAGAAAGCTTTCCCAAATCCCAGTGATCTTTATATCATCAACAAGTGAAAATATGAATATCGTCATGGCAATGAATATGGGTGGTGATGATTTTGTCAACAAACCATTTGATATGCAGGTCTTAATCGCTAAGGTACAAGCGATACTGAGAAGAACATATTCTTTTAGTAAACAACATCATATTTTAAGTTACAAAGAATTTGTACTTGATTTACTTGATGCGACTTTGTCGTATCAAGATATAAAAATAGAACTCACAAAAAATGAATTAAAGATCATACAAATGATGTTTGAAAAACCAGAAGTGTATATATCAAGAGATGATATAATGATGACATTATGGCAAAGTGAAACTTTTATTGATGACAATACATTAAGTGTGAATATGAATAGATTGAGAAAGAAGTTAGATGACTTTCAAGTGGGTTCACTAATTCATACAAAGAAAGGGATAGGTTATAAGTTTGCTTATGAATAATATCCTTTGTTATATAAAAGATAAAAAAGCATTAATGATCCTTGTCTTAAGTTCGATAGCGATCTTTAATGTTATTCTTTATTTGTATCAAGTCTATATAGACGTCATGATTTATGCAAGTGTTCTTGTTCTCTTTATATTGATCGTTTACTGTACTTTTGACTTTTATAGATATAATCAATTAATGAAACGTATAAATGTAGATTCACTTGTTGAGTTATCTCATTTACCATCTGAAATAAATGAACTTGATAGAACATATAGACACTTATTAGAAGAGTGTTTTCGTTCTATGGATGAATTTAAAAGAAATCAAGAATCATCATATTATGATTTATTAGATTACTATACATTATGGGTACATCAAATTAAAACACCTATTTCAGCATTAAAGCTTATGTTACAATCAGATGAGTTATCATCTGAATATAAATTACAATTATTAAAGATAGAACAATATGTAGATATGGCTTTGCAGTACATAAGAATGAACGCTATTGGAGCTGATTTAAGAATTGAATCTTGTCTTATTGAAACAATCATTAATGAGAATATTAAAAAACAAGCATCCTTCTTTATTTATAAAAAGATTAAGGTAGATTGTTTTGATTTAAATGATACTGTTTTAACAGATGAAAAATGGTTTTCTTTTGTGGTAGAACAAGTTTTAAGCAATGCATTAAAATATACCAAAGAAGGAACAATTACTATCTATACAAAAGATCATAAATTATATATAGAAGATACAGGGATAGGTATCAAGGAAGAAGATTTACCTCGTTTATTTGAAAAAGGATTTACTGGATATAATGGTAGAATTGATAAGAAAGCAAGTGGTTTAGGACTTTATTTATGTCATGAGGTTTTAAATAAATTAGGGCATAAAATAAATATTGAATCTCATGTTGGAAAAGGGACAATTGTTTCTATTGATTACTATAGAGATATAAGAGAAGTTGAGTAACTTACAAAAGTGTAAGATTAGAAAAGAGGATTGTAAGGTAAACCTATGGATAACAATTCTCTTTTTATATAAACTTAGAATTGTCAAAGGAGGACAATGATATGTCATTATTAGAAGTGAAAAACTTAAAAAAGATTTATACAACACGTTTTTCTAATCAACAAGTTCAAGCTTTATCACATGTTTCTTTTAGTGTAGAAGAAGGCGAATATGTCGCAATTATGGGTGAGTCTGGAAGTGGAAAAACAACTTTATTAAATATATTAGCGTCATTAGATAAACCAACGAGTGGTGAAGTCTTATTAAATGGAAGTGATATGACTCGTATTAAGGAAAAGGATATATCTGAGTTTAGAAGACAAAACCTTGGTTTTGTGTTCCAAGACTTTAATTTATTAGATACATTCTCTAATCAGGATAATATCTTTTTACCTTTGGTGTTATCAAAGGTAAAATATCCAACAATGAAACAAAAGTTAGATGTTTTAGCACCACAACTTGGAATAGAGACTTTACTAGAAAAATTTCCATATGAAATATCAGGTGGACAAAAACAACGTGTTGCGGTCGCAAGAGCACTCATTACAGAACCAAAGATTATCTTGGCTGATGAACCAACGGGTGCACTTGATTCTAAATCAACAGATCAGTTATTAGATATTTTTGAAAAAGTAAACAATCAAGGTCAAACAATCTTAATGGTCACTCATAGTACCAAAGCAGCAAGTTATGCCAAAAGAGTTTTATTTATAAGAGATGGGGAAGTGTTCCATCAAATCTATAAAGGTGATAAAACACGAGAAGAGATGTATCAAAATATATCAGATACATTAACATTGATTGCGACAGGAGGAAAATAATATGAACTCCTTGTTTTATATCAAACTTGCTTTCTCTAATATAAAGAAGAATGCAAAATTATATATTCCTTATATCTTAACAAGTCTGTTTACAGTATCGATGTATCATATTATTCAATCACTCGCTAAAAATGATCAGTTTATGTATACACCTGGTACTTCTGGTACAGTTCAAGTGTGTTTAGAACTCGGTGTCTATGTTATTATTGTTTTCTCAATTATATTCTTGTTTTATACAAACAGTTTCTTAATGAAAAGACGTAAAAAAGAAATTGCTTTATACAATGTCCTTGGATTAGGTAAAGGACATATTATGAAGATGATGTTCTTTGAAGTTCTCACAACATCATTAATTGTTATTGTTGGTGGAATAGGTTTAGGTTTATTACTCAGTAAATTTGTTTACTTAGGATTAGTAAACTTAGCACAGATGAATGTCCAGTTTGGATTTGAAGTCTCAATGTATCCAATTGTGATGTGTTTTGTCATCTATGGGATCTTGTTCTTCATAATCTATTTATTCAATATGATTCAAATACAAGTGAGTAATCCTATTACTCTCCTTAGGGGTGAACAAACAGGGGAAAAAGAACCAAAAACAAAATGGATCATGACAATCATAGGGATACTCTCACTTGGTGCAGGGTATACGATTGCGGTGAGTGTTAAAAACCCAGTCACTGCAATGGTTTTATTCTTTGTCGCGGTTATCTTAGTTATTATTGGGACTTATGCATTGTTTACAGCTGGTTCAATTACTCTATTAAAAGCATTAAAGAAAAACAAAAATTATTATTATCAAACAAGACATTTTACTGCAGTCTCACAAATGATTTATAGAATGAAACAAAATGCAGTTGGTCTTGCAAGTATTTGTATTCTTTATACTTGTATCCTTGTCATGTTATCTTCAACAATTTCACTTTATTCAAGTGTAAAAGACACTGCAAAATTATTGGTTGATAAAGATATCCAGGTATCGTCTGCTATCAATAGTTCTTATGAGGAAGGTCAGTTAAAAGTTGAAGTCAAAGAAGTTTATGACAGTATTCTTTTAGAATTAGAAAAAGAAAATATTCAATTAAAGAATGGTATAGCCAAACCACTTTATCAATATTATTGTTCATTTGTTAATGATGAAATAGTGACTGGACCAAATAACAATTTTGCGTTTGAATGCATTGTAGCATTAACAGTAGATGAGTATAATGATATCTTCAATCACAACTACAAGCTTAACGATCATGAAATTATCACAAGTACTTACGTCATGGATGTTAAAGAGACTTTAAAAGTTGATAATAGAACTTATCAAGTCGTTGATACAGTCTTAGATGAGTGTTTATTACCTTCAACAGATACAAAAAATAATCGTTACATTGCTATTATTATGAAAGATGAAGAGGCGATTAAAGAGTTATTCAATAATGATACGTGGTGGGAAATGTATTATCTAGATATCAATTTAGTGGATCAATCAGATGCGCCTAGAGCGATAGAGATAGTAAGAAGTATTGCGGATAACAATCCTGTTTCACACATGCTTGTAGAATCACAATTGGAAATAGAAGCACAATTTATAGAATTATATGGAAGTCTCTTTTTCTTAGGGATCTTCTTAGGGATATTGTTCCTTATGGCAGCCATTATCATTATGTACTACAAACAATTATCTGAAGGTTATGAAGATCAAAAGAGATATGAAATTATGCAAAATGTTGGTATGAGCCAATATGAAGTGAAACAAAGCATTAAATCACAAGTCTTGATTTTCTTCTTCCTACCTTTACTTGTTGCGATCATTCATATGTGCTTTGCATTCCCTCTTATCGTAGAGATGTTTGGATACCTTGTTTATTCAGGTGTGAATGTCTTTATTATCAGTACAGTGATTTCAATTATTATCTTAATTGTGATTTACAGTATTGTTTATGCATTAACAGCGAAAACATATTATAAAATAGTTAAAAAATAAAGAGAAAATTCTCTTTATTTTTTGTATATATGACTATTTATATCATGAATAGAAAAAAATAATAATATGATGTACAGAAACCTTTAGGAGTGATATCATGAAAAAAAGATATTTTATAGTCTTTGTGATTCTATTTTTGATCTTATGTATGACAGCATTATCTTTATGGTATATATATAATTATATTCCTCATAAACAATATACTAATGATGATTTTGATATCAAAACATATATAAGTGATATTGATTATGATCAAGATGGAATTGATGATCAAACTGATATATTAAAGAGTGTCCGTTCTTATATTAAAACAAAACCACAATATAAAAGTGATTATTATATTGGTGGTTATCCAAACGATGGATATGGTGTTTGTACTGATATTGTCGCACAGGGATTGCTTGGTGCTGGATATGATTTAATGTATTTGGTTAATGATGATATATTAAAACATTCAGACATGTATGATATAGAAAAACCAGATATCAATATTGATTTTAGACGAGTCAGGAATTTAAAAGTCTATTTTAAGAATACTGCAATAGAATTGACAACGGATGTTTATGATATCGATCAATGGCAAGGTGGGGATATTGTGATCTTTACTGGTCATATTGGTGTGATTTCTGATAAAAGGAATCATGATGGTGTATCATTCTTAATTCATCATTCTTATCCAGGTCAAAGGTATTATGAAGAAGATATATTAGCTTATAGAAATGATATCGTCGCCCATTATAGAATCAGTTAGGAGCAAGAAAATGAAGAACAATTCAAAGTATTTTTGTAATAAAGATTGTGAGTACTTTCCTTGTCATAAAGGAATAGATCAGGATGCATTTAATTGTTTGTTTTGTTATTGTCCACTGTCACCGTTAAAACAGTGTCCAGGAACACCTGAGTATATAGATATAAATGGTAAAAAGATAAAGGATTGTTCTCACTGTGTCTATCCACATATACCTGAACATTATGATCAATTGATCAAGATCCTCACGCATCATTTACCAACAGAAAAGTAAGGATATGGAGTCAATCCATATTCTTTTTGTTATATACATGTTGATTAATATCGATATTGTTTACCGATAAGGCTTTTTATGTTATATTTGGATATTTATGGTATTATTGAATGAGACATAAAATTAAATCTTAGGAGGGGCAAAATGCGTGCATATCGAACAATCGGTTTCATTATATTGCTGGCTCTGTTATGTGGTTTTATAACACCATGTGGAGACAATTTTGATGAAACGATACATAATCAATCAAATAATAATTTAAATCTCGATGATGATACTGATGTACAACAAGAAGCATTAATTCTTCAAAGAGTAGAGTCACCAATGAATGATCAAGATCTTGGCCAACAAATTGAAGGTGAAGAGATTGATGAAGAAGAAAATTTAGAAACAAATGATGTTTCAACAGAGACACAGACGATGAAAGAGACGACAAATCAATCAAGTGTGAAGACATCAAATGAAACATCGAAATCAACTCAAAGTGAAACAAAGAGTCAAACAAATCAGGCAACGACACAAAATAATAGTCAAACAACAAATGCGACACCTGTGACAACTCCGACTCCGAGTGTTCCTGAGACAACTTCACCACCTGTACAAGAGATTGTGACAACAAGTACCATGACTGCACAGGAACAAGCACTTTTTGATTCTATTAATCAAGAAAGAACATCTTTAGGGAGAAGTCCATTAAAGTTTGATCAAGACCTTTACAAAGCGTGTTTAACACGTGCGTTAGAAAGTTCCACATGTTATAGTCATACAAGACCTAATGGAACATTATTTAATACTGTATCACCTAAAGCTGATTCAGAAGCCTTATTGAAAATCAATTCTGAATCAGGGACAAAGGCATTCTCATTCTTTATGTCTTCTGACAGTCATAAAACAATCCTATTAAGTTCAAAGTATAACTCTTCTGCAGTAGCGAGCATGCGTATTGATGGATTCAATTATTGGGTCGTGCTCTTATATGAAGGATAGGATATGCATAAAGAATAACGATGATATGTAAGGGAGAATAGATTTCTATTCTCCCTTTTTAGTATTTATGAGTGAAATGACATAATTATGTAATCATTGGTTGTATGAACATTGTTCCACGTTTATAATAGAATGAGAGCGTTTTAATAGAGATCATTATTGATGACATGGGGGATTTATGAATAAACATCTTTGGACAAAAAACTTTACAATACTCACATTAGGAAGCGTTGTATCAATGCTGGGTAACGCAATGATAGGATTTGCGATCAGTTTATATGTACTTGATATAACTGGTTCAACTTTTCTCTATGCTATGTATTTGTTCTTTTATACATTACCCCAAATCATTGCACCAATGATCTCAGGTCCACTCATAGATCACTTTTCTAAAAGAACAACTGTTTATTTATTGGACTTTATTTCTGCTGGTGTCTATTTGTTTATTGGAATATTATCATTTTGTGGTTTCTTTCACTTTGGTATCTTTATCGTCTTTATCTTTATTATAGGAATCTTGAATAGTGTTTATAGAGTCGCATACTCAAGTTTTTATCCATTACTTGTGAGTGAGGGGTATTATTCTAAGGCCTATTCAGTCAGTTCTACATTAGAAACTGTTTCTTTTGTGATGATTCCTGTATCAGCAATCTTATATAGTTTATATGGATTAAGTTTTATATTAATTATTAATAGTTTTACGTTTTTAGTGGCAGCTATATGTGAAACAAAGATTAAAATAGAAACAAATGATGAGAAGAAAATAAACTATAATATAAAAAACTATTCAACAGATATGAAAGAAGGATTAAAATATCTGTTAAATGATAAAGGATTAAAAAGATTAGTCATATTTGCGATTATCTCTTCAATAGGATTTGGTGTCTCAGAAGTGATCACACTTCCTTGGTTTAAGAGTGAATATATGAATGGTGAATATGTATATATGTATGTCTTTGGAATTCTCCTTATAGGGAGGGTCCTAGGGGGCGCATTCTTATATAGAGTGAGATTTAATAAGAATAAAAAGATTTATATTGCGATCATAAGCTTTGCCTTAGCCGCCATGTTAGAAGGAATCTATTTGTATTTCCCTGTTAAAGTTATGATTATCTTTACAGCAATTATGGGTGTGTGTGGTATCTTTTCTCATAATGTTAGGACATCAGGAATACAAACCTACGTTCCTGATGAGAAAAGAGGAAGATTTAATGGTGTCCTTGTTATGTTAACGACACTAGGAACGCTATTAGGAGAATTGTTATCAGGAACGCTACAACTGTATTTTAGAGGTCCTCATATCTTAACTTTCTTTACGTTCCTATCTGCTATCGCAATGATAGTCCTAGTCGGTTTTGGACAAAAAGATGTTAAACCTATATTAAATAGAGAGTAAAAACGTATGACACTGAGTCATACGTTTTTATATTATAATCGAATAAATTTTTCACTAAAGCCATATACACCACGACAAATAAGTTGAATTGCGATTTCAATCATTTCCTCCAAAGGAATGACTTTACCATCTTTTACCCATTGTCTATAAAGTTCTATTGTTGTGACATTCACGTAACTGGTTAATAGATTTCTTTTGTATTGATCTAGACTTTTTATATTGTTGTGTTGAAACCAAGTCCCATCCATAACTTGATCAACCATTTTACTTCTTATATAGTGAAAATTTCCACTACAAGTAATACGTTCACATAGTGGACTTTGATTTGCATTATACATAAAGAATTCTCTTGTGAGTTTGTCTTGATCAAGTGGGAAATTATAATCTTTAATAATATTGATATATTCTTTAGAAAGTTCTAATTGTAGTTCAGCAAGTAAATCATCGATAGTTGGATAGTGTGAATAAAATGTTTTTCTATTTATTCTTGCGCGATCACTGAGTTCTTTGACAGTGATCTTTTCATAATCCATTTCCATAATCATATCTTCAAATGTTTCCCTAATTAATGAGAGAGTTTTTTGGACTCTCATATCAGGATGTTTGTTATTTTCCATACTTTCTCCTTAATTAAGTAACACACATCTATTAAGTGTTACTTAAGATACGTTACATTTTTTAATGAGGTTGAGTTATTTATAAAATAGTAGATAATTCAATATATGAGTTATGCTACAGGTGTTACTTATAAATTAGCACAATTCATAAATTGAGTCAATGACATATGAAATGAATTCGTATTGAGAAATGAGGAGGTTATAAAATGAATGAAAATCAAATGGGGACATTATCTGAAGGTCGCCTATTGTTGAAAATGTCAATTCCAATGATTCTATCAGTATTGGTACAATCATTGTACAGTTTGGTTGATAGTATCTTTGTTGGTCGGTTAGGAGAAAGTGCGTTAACTGCTATTTCCCTTGCGACACCAATGGCAACGATTATGTTATCTTTAGCTTTTGGTTTAAGTATTGGGGTCAATGCATTACTTTCACAAAAATTAGGAGAAGGTGATAAAAAGGCAGTAAATAGGACTGCTGGTAATGGTTTTACTTTAGAGATTATAGCGTGTCTTGTATTTATGCTTATAGGATTATTTGGAACAAGATTGTTCTTTTCTATGCAAACAGGAAGTATTGAGATACAAGATTTAGGAGTCTCTTATTTAAGTATTATTATGATTTTTTCTTTAGGGTTAATGATTCAAACATTGGCTGAGAGATTATGTGCATCAACTGGAAAGACAATAGGATGTATGTTAATTCTTTCATCAGGAGCGATTATTAATTTAATATTAGATCCAATTATGATCTTTGGTATGTTTGGATTTCCAGCAATGGGAATTACAGGTGCGGCATTAGCGACAGTGATTGGTCAGTGGGTCGCTGCTATCATTGGTGTTCTTTATAATCTTTTCTTTAATAAAGAGATTATCTATAAATTTAAATATATGTTACCTGATTTTAAAATTATGAAACAAGTTATAACAATCGCAATACCAGCAACATTAACTTATGCATTAACGTCTGTATTGGCATTTGGAATCAACATGATTCTTATTGGATTTACAACGACCGCTCCTGCTGTTTATATCGTGTATGTAAGAATACAGGGATTTGTCGTTATGCCAGTTTGGGGAATCCGAAATACATTAGTCTCAATCGTAGCTTACAATTATGGCGCAAATAAAAAGGATAGAATCATAAGAACAATTCGTCTTGCGACAATCACCAGTGTCATTGTTATGATCTTAGGAACAGTGTTATTTATTGCAATCCCAAGTCAATTGTTATCAGTATTTAATGCTTCTTCTGCTATGTTAGAAATAGGTATTCCAGCACTAAGAATTATAAGTACAACCTTTGTTTTAACTGCAGTAACAACAATATTTGGAGGCGTATTCCAAGCATTAAATAACAGTTCAAAAGCTTTTTGGATTGCTTTTATGCAAGCCGTTGTTTTACTTGGAAGTGCCTTTCTTATAGGTCTATATAATCAGTTAACGCTTGTATGGCTTGCATTCCCTATTTCAGAAATTGTTGTCTTTATTATGGCAGTTTACTTTATGAGACAAGTTTACGTTCGTATGATTAAAGACAAAGAAGATTCTTTAGAAATCAATACTCAAGAAATCATAAATGCATCTTAATAAAAGGAGAAATAGTGAAAATGTATAAAACATTTATAAAATTCTTATTGTGCATGGTTATGGTATGTTGCGTAGGGTGTTCAATAAATCAAGATGATAAAGATCAGGAACAAGCCATCATACCAGAAACAAATCAAGGTTTAACATATGATTTAAGTGATCAAGTCTTTGATCTTCAAAATGTCACAGTCCAGTTAAATAATGGTGACATTATGCCACTACTTGGAATAGGAACATTTAGATTATCTCAGGAACAGGCTATGAATTCAGTTTATTGGGCTTTAAGAGAAGGATATCGTTTAATTGATACAGCGAGAATATATGGAAATGAAGTAGGAGTAGGGCGTGGTATTCAAAAGGCAATTGATGAAGGTATTGTCACAAGAGAAGAAGTCTTTGTGACAACGAAAATGTGGACAGATGATTTTAGTGAAGGTGACAATGCGATTGATCGTTCATTAGAACGTTTAGGTTTAGATTATATCGATCTTATGATTCTGCATCACTCTCAACCAAGTAATGATATTGATGCGTATCAGTCAATGGAACGTGCAGTTCAAAGTGGGAAATTAAGATCAATAGGGTTGTCTAATTTTTATACACCAGAAGATTTTGATCGTTTGGTAAATGCGACAACAATCGTTCCAACTGTATTACAAAATGAAACGCATTTATATTATCAAAGTCAATCTATGAAAGAACATTTAAAACAATATGGAACAGTATTAGAATCATGGTTTCCTTTTGGTGGAAGAGGGAATACACAAATCTTATTTAATGATGAGACTGTTGTTGATTTAGCAAATCAATATAATAAAAGCTCGGCTCAAATTATATTAAGATGGCATTTACAAGCTGGGAATATTGCGATTCCAGGATCAAGTAATGAGTCACATATTAAAGAAAATTTTGATATTTTTGATTTTGAATTAAGTGATGAAGATATGAAAAGATTAAATGATTTAGATCGTCATGAAAGATTTTCAAATTATTAAGAGAGAAGGAAAGGTAAAAGAACATGAAACAAACTTATTTAACATTAAATAATAAATTAGAAATCCCTCAATTTGGTTTTGGGGTCTATATGATTATGGGTGATGACAACACAAGAAATGCTTGTCTAGAGGCTTTTAAACAAGGTTATCGTCATATTGATACAGCACATGCTTATCAAAATGAAAGAGGTGTTGGTCAAGCTATTAAGGAAAGTGGGATCTCTAGAGAAGATATATGGATCACTTCTAAGTTATGGCCAAGTGATTATGGTAAAGGGATCACAACTCAAGCTATAGATAACATGTTAAAAAGATTAGATACAGATTATATTGATTTATTATTACTGCATCAACAATTTGGACAATACATCGATGCATGGAAAGAGATGGAACAAGCTGTTAAAGAAGGAAAAGTCAAAGCTATTGGTTTATCTAATTTTGAATCAGAAAGATTAGAAGAGGTGTTATCAATTGCCTCTATTTATCCTGCAGTGATTCAAGTGGAATGTCATCCATATTATCAACAAAGACAGCTTGAAGAAAGAGTAAAACCTTATGGGACATTCATTGAAAGTTGGTATCCTATTGGGCATGGTGATCAAGGATTAATTAATGAACCACTCTTTAGTGAACTGGCAATGAAATATAACAAAACAAATGTACAAATTATACTTCGTTGGCACATTCAAGAAAACAGAATTGTTTTCCCTAAATCAACAAATCCAACACACATTAAAGAAAATATAGATATTTTTGATTTTGAATTAACAAAAGAAGAAATGTCATCTATATCAAAGTTAGATAAAGGAATTCGTTTCTTTAATATGTCATTAGAAGATCAAGAGAAGCAGCTAGGATCATTTACTCCAGCTGATTAAGAAAGGAGAATCATATAATGAATAATATCCTTGTTGCCTATTTTTCTCATAAAGGAGAAGCTTATGTTAATGGCGAAATTCAGGTCTTAACGAAAGGGAATACTGAGATCGTTGCTGAGATGATACAAGAGAAGGTTAAAGGTGATCTGTTTCAAATTGAAACAGATACACCTTACCCTTATGACCATTTAGAAACAGTGACAATTGCACAAAGAGAAAAAAGATTAAATATGAGACCAGCCTTAAAAAAGACATTAGGAGATACGTCTTCATATGACACGATTATTCTCTGTTATCCAAATTGGTGGAATACAATGCCAATGGCTGTTTATACGTTTTTAGAAAGTATAGATACCAATAATAAAGTCATCCTTCCTTTATGTACTCATGAAGGAAGTGGGTTAGGTAATAGTGAGAGAGAAGTGAAAAAACTTTGTAGAAATGCAAAGGTACTAGAGGGGTTAGCCCTCATTGGAGGCCATGTAAGAGAATCTCAATCTCAAGTAGAATCATGGTTACATCATAATTTATAGGAGAAGAAGAATGGATCATAAAGAGTTTTTTGAAAAAGAAGAGATAAAAGAGATACTCAATACTTTCTCTATTATGGCTGATGAGAAAGATATTGTTGGACAAACATCATTATTTACCAAAGATGCGATTGTTAAGTCATATTATAATGATCAACTCTTATCAGAGTTAAAAGGACATGATGACATTTTTACAGGATTCCGTGATTTTTTAGATTTGTTTAAGAGAATCTATCATATAAACGGACAACAAGTCATTCATATAGATGGGGAATTAGCTGTGGGGACATCGTATTGTCTCGTCAGTCTTGTTCAAGAGAATGACAATAAAACATTAAGAACATTACAAGGTGTAAGATACCATGATGAGTTTATTAAGATCAATGGGAAGTGGTTGATTAAAGAGAGGCATTCATATTTCATATGGAGAGAGACTGATGAAATTAATGAATAGAAGAAAAAGTATTAAGATAATTTTTCTTATCATCCTTTGTATGTTTTCTCTTATTGGATGTCAAACAAACAGTGCAGTCGTAGAAGATGATCAGGAACATATAGATCATAAACAAGATGAAATAAGTGAAGAGGTATTAGAAGTGAATATCATAACAGAAAAGGAAATTGAAGACGTATATAAAAGAAGATGTGACGCAATGGTGAATAGAGATATTGAAACACTAGATTCTCTTATGTCAGATGATATAGTACTCACTCATATTACAGGAGCGACACAGACAAAGTGGGAATGGTTAGAGTGCATTCGAGATGAAAGTATGAGATACTATGATATAGAAGTTGTCAATTATTCAATAGATGTTACCGGTGAGTCTGCCTTTATGGAGCATACGGCAAGACTTGATGCGAGAATATTTGGTTCAAGAGGCGTATGGACACTAAGTGGAAGTTCTTATTATGAAAAGATTGATGGTCAATTGATTTGGATGGGCTCATCAAGACCAGAAAGTCAATAATAAGAGATGATGAAAAGGTATACGATTGGACTTCTTTTATGTTCTTTGATAGTTGTGTTTCTCTTAGTCACCCTAAGAGAAACAATACAACCAGAGAATGAATTAAAACCAAACGCAATGGAAATATTGTATCAAGGTCAAGCGAGTATAAGAATTATGACAGAAGAAGGATTTGTGATCTATATTGATCCCTACTCTGGAAGTGAATATGAAGAAGAGGCGGATTTAATACTTGTTACACATGATCATTTTGATCATTCAGATATCAATAAGGTTAAAAATCGTAATCCTGATTGCCGTATAATCACTCATGAAGATTCTCTTAAAGAGGGCATACATCAAACAATTGATTTATCTTATGTCATTATAGAAGCTGTTGAAGCAGGAAATAATAAATACCATGATATTAATAATTGTGTCGGTTATATCTTAACATTTAATAATGGAATTAAGGTTTATATGACTGGTGATACAGCAATAACAAATCAAATGTCTATGTTGTCATCACAAAATATAGATTACGCTTTTATTTGTTGTGATGGTGTTTATACAATGTCTATGGAAGATGCAATTGAAGCAGCACAAATGATCAATGCAAAAAACAGTATTCCTTATCATATGGTCGTTAATGGGGACCCTTTTGATAGACGTGTCGCTGAAACCTTTTCTGTAGACAATAGACTTATATTAGAAGCAGGAGAAAGTATTATCATTTCAAAAGAATAAAAACCGATTCTACACAGAATCGGTTTCTTTCATTTTCTTTGTATATATAGACATATAATAAATAACAATACAGACAACAATCAATTCAGTGATAGGCATTGTTAACCATAATGCAGTTGAACCAAATAGAAGTGGTAATATAAATATTAAAGAACAACTGATTACCAAACCACGTAATACTGATATCATAAATGAAACCTTTGGTTTCATAATAGATTGGAAATAATACGTAGAGAATATATTAAGTGGGAGAAGGAGAAAAGAAATACCATATAATCTTAATATCATTGGTGCAATCTCTAAGACACCATCAGTTGGTGTCATAAAGATTTTAATAAATGTAATAGGGAATAAACAGATAAGTATTGTCCACACAATACCAAATGCTGCTACTGTGTAAAGTGAATATTTTAATGTTTCAATCACACGTGTATTTAATTTGGCACCAAAATTTGTTGAGATAATTGGTTGAGAAGCCTGACCGACGCTATAAGCACAACATTGTACAATTGTACTGATATTGACAATAACACCATAAATCGCTAAAGCATCTGTTCCTATATAAGTCATGATTTGTCTATTAAAGAACATTGTAAGAATTCCCATAGCGATATCTATGAAAAATGTACTAAACCCAGTAATAATAATGATTTTAAAGAGTGATAATGATTTCCTTGGAAATACAAATGATAAAGTATTTTTCTTAGAAAGAAAGTGTGTTATTAAAATCATAAAGGTTAAAAGAGCCCCTAATGTTGTCGCTAATCCTGCTCCAAAGATCCCTAATTCAAAAATAAAGACAAAGATATAATCAGCAAACATATTAAAGATACCACCAGTGAGTACTGCAACTGTCGCTAAAGTTGGATTGTTATCATTTCTTAGAAATGCTGCTAATAATTGATTAAAGATAAAGAGTGGCACACCAAATTTTACAGGTGTTAAATACGCCCTTGCGAGTGGAAGAAGAGATTCATCTGCTCCAAAGAGTGTTAAGAGTTGCTTATCAAAGAAGATAATCGTTAACCAACAAATAAGTGAAATAAGAATAGTCGCAATGAAGGCACTACTAAAGTATTCTTTTTCCTTTTCTTTATTATTTTCTCCTCTCGCTATACTAAAGAGGACAGACCCTCCAATACCAGTTAATAATCCTAAACTGTATATAATATTCCATATTGGCGCGACAACCGCAAGTGAGGCAGTCCCCATAGGCCCAAGGTATTGTCCAACAATGGCCATATCAACAAGCCCATATATTGAACTGATCATCGTACTACCAAAAGCAGCACTAAAGTATTTGAAGTAAAGTTGTTTTATATTGTTTGTGAGTATATTCATTTTCATCATCCTTTCATAAAAAAAAGCTGGGTAAGGAATGAGCATTTCAGCCCATTACCTTATCCAGCCTGTCATTTCTTTGAATAACATACCCTCCGAGTAATTAATAGTATTCTAGTCTATATAGATATAAAAATCAACCCCAAAGTATAAAAAACAAAGTCATAAGACTTTGTTTTACGTTATTAGATAACTTTAACGTTAGAAGCTTGAGCTCCACGATCACCAGTAGTGATATCGAAGCTAACGCTATCTCCATCATTTAAAGATTTGAATCCTTGAGATTGGATAGCTGAGAAATGTACGAATACGTCTTTCCCATCAGTGTCATTAGTAATGAAACCGAAACCTTTCTCTTGATTAAACCATTTTACTTTACCTGTATTCATTTAAAAATACCTCCTTGTTTATTTAATAAGAAGCGAAACTCTATAAAAAAATAAGAACAAGTCATATTGCATAAAATACGCAATATGAGTTGTCCCCGATTTATTGAATATTGTTGCTAGTTACTATGTACACATCTTAACACAATTAAAATTAAAAGCAATGACTATTTTATAAAATATTTTGCATTTATCGACATAATTTTTATTATTTCATAATTGTGGTATAATAGGAATGTATTTATGGAGGTTATAAAATGAGTGATTTAAATCAATTAACCAAGTGGGCAATGGAAATACAAGCATTGTCACAAACAGGGATAGAATATTCAAAAGATGTCTATCATTTAGAAAGATTTGAGAGACTAAGAGAGATTTCAGCAGAAATCTTAAGCTCACAAACAGATTTACCAATAGAGAAAGTTAAAGATTTATTCTGTGATGAAATAGGTTACCAAACACCTAAATTAGAAACAAGAGCCGCAATCTTCAAAGACAATAAAATATTACTTGTTCAAGAGAAAGATGGTCGTTGGTCATTACCAGGCGGTTGGGTAGATATTGGTGTTTCTGTAAAGGAAAATACAATTAAGGAAGTTTATGAAGAAGCTGGAATAGATGTCAGCGCTGATTATATCATCGCTATTCAAGATAGGGACAAACATAATCTACCAATATATATTCATAAGGTATGCAAAGTCTTTGTGTATTGTTCCTAC
>CAMTOK010000017.1 GCA_947074115.1 uncultured Erysipelotrichaceae bacterium
CGATCACCATTAAGTACTCACATCTCTACTTCAATCAATAGCTCTTGAAGTATTAACTTATTAACATCTCCTCAATGTGAAAAGTTAGAATATAAACAGCTTAATGTGTGATCATTCTTATTAAGGTACAAGTCAGAGTCAAGTCGTCACAAGATTTAATATATTAATCACATGTCATCACATTAACATCATAACACACCCCGATCGCTACAGAGTTCATTTACTTGACTCTGACTAAGGATATGTTTTCATATCCTTTTTTTATATGACTCATTTGACATCTTTTGTTTATTGACATATGATAGGATTGGAGGTTATCTTATGACAACAAATGAAAACTGGGATTTATCCCTCATCTATAATAGAGATGACTTGTTTTATGAAGATTTAAAGCAAGCAAAAGAATTACTTAAAACACTATTTGAATCAAAAACAACCTATCTTGATTCAGCAGAAAATTACTTATCTTTTTTACAAACCAATACATCATTATCACGATTGGTACAAAAGATGCATGTATATGCTCACTTAAACTGTGATGTTGATCCAAATAATCAAACATATCAAACAATGATGAGTTATGTTATGTCATTTATACAAGATATATCAACTCAATTAGATTTCTTTGAGGTTGATATGAAAGAAAATGAAGAAAAGGTTTTAACATTTATTAAAGATCATTCTTTTGATGACTATCGTTATGTTATTAATGAAACAATGAGACAAAATAAACATGTTCTATCTCAAGAAATAGAAACACTCTTATCAGAAACGACAGCCTTGTCACAAGTCCCCTCACAGGCCTTTGATGCTTTACGACTTGAATTCCCACCATTAATCATTAATGGTCATCCAAATGTCTTAAATAGTGCAACATTAAATATGTATTTAAAGAATCCATCTCAACAAATAAGAAGAACAGCCTACCAACAATTCTTTGGTGAATATAAAAGATTTGAAAATGTATTTGCTGTGACTTTAAGTGGTGTGATGAATAAAGATGCATTCTACGCTAAAGTGAGAAAGTTTAATTCACCATTAGAGGCAAGTTTAGACGAAGACAATGCTCCTGTTGAATTATTTGATAAGATCTTAACAAAAGCGAATAAAGATTATATTCATTTATTCCATAAATATAATGCCTTAAAGAAAAAAGCATTGGGTTTAAAACAATTCTATAATTATGATCTTAATGCTCCTTTTATTAAAATACCAAACAAGCAATATTCAATAGATCAATCATTTAAAATTATTGAATCAGTTATTTCTATCTTTGGTGAAGATTATTTAAATATTATTAAATTAGCAAAAACAGAGAGATGGATAGATTTCCATCCTAAACCAGGAAAACGTATAGGCGCTTATTCAAGTGGATCATACGATACAAGACCGTATATATTAATGAATTATATTGGTGATTATCAGTCATTAACAACATTAATTCATGAACTTGGACATAGTGCACATACGTATTTATCATCACAATATCAGTCACCAGTTAATTCTGAGTATCGTATATTTGTTGCTGAGGTGGCATCTACTGTGAATGAGACACTACTCATCAACTATATGCTTGAACATGCACGTACAAAAGAAGAAAAAGCATACTTTATTCATGAATTATTAGAAAGCTGTGTTGGTTTAATGTTTAGACAACCTATGTATGCAGCATTTGAACACGAACTGCATTCACGTGCTGCACGTAATGAACCACTATCATCACAAACAATTACTGATTTATATAAACAAATGAATGAAGATTATTTTGGAAAAGATGTCATCTTAGATGAAATGACACCTTATTCATGTTATTATATTCCTCATTTCTATTATAACTATTATGTTTATAAGTACACATTAGGAATGACTGTCTCTCTCGCTATCGTTTCACGTCTATTAAAAGGAGACGCAAAACAAAAAGAAGCTTATTTAAATCTATTAAAATCTGGTGGTAGTGAAGATCCTATCGATTTATTAAAACATGCTTTGGTTGATCCTTTAGATGATCAAATCTATGATGATGCTTTCAATTATTTTGAAACAATGTTAAATGAACTTGAATCATTACTCTTCAAATAAAACCTTCGGGTTTTATTTGTTTTATAGACGATAAGTTTGATTTTGGTTATAATAAGTAAAAGAAAAGAGGTATTATATGAAAAGATATGAAACAAAACAAATACAAGTTGGTAATATATTACTTGGTGGAAATAATAATGTCATTATTCAATCTATGTGTAATACAAAAACGAAAGATATAGACTCTACAGTCAAACAAATTCTTGCTTTAGAAAAAGCAGGTTGTCAAATGGTGAGATTAGCTGTGTTTGATCAAGAAGATGCACGTGCTATATCATCAATAAAAGAAAAAGTGTCGATCCCTTTAATTGCGGATATACACTTTGATTATAGATTAGCATTACTTGCTATTGAAAATGGAATTGACAAAATTAGAATTAATCCTGGTAATATAGGATCAATAGATAAAGTGAAAGCAGTCGTTGATGCTTGTAAAGAAAAACGTATTCCTATTCGTATAGGTGTAAATGGTGGTTCACTTGAAAAAGAGATTTTAGCCAAATACGGTAAACCTACTGCCGAAGGTATGATTGAAAGTGCTAAAAAGCATATTGAAATATTAGAATCATTAGATTTCTATGATATTGCTATATCATTAAAATCATCAAATACATTATTAACAATAGAAGCATATACGCTTGCGAGTGAAGTCTTTGATTACCCTCTTCATCTTGGAGTGACTGAGGCTGGAACAAGTTTAGGAGGAACAATCAAATCAAGTTTAGGGATTGGTACCCTTCTTTACAATGGTATTGGAAACACAATCCGTGTTTCATTAAGTGATGATCCTGTAGAAGAAATTAAAGTTGCAAAAACTTTACTAAAAGAATTAGAGTTAATTAAAGATGTTCCAACACTGATCTCATGTCCAACATGCGGACGTATTCAATATGATTTGATCCCTATCGCAAAAGAGATAGAAGATTTCCTTAACACTATACAAAGTGATATTACAGTTGCGATTATGGGGTGTGCTGTTAATGGTCCAGGAGAAGCAAAACATGCCGATATCGCTATCGCTGGTGGTGTTAATGAGGGGTTATTGATTAAGAAAGGCGAAATAATTAAAAAAGTCCCACAAAATGATATGGTTGAGGTTTTAAAAACAGAAATCCTGAATATGATTAAATAAAAGAACTTTTAAGTTCTTTTTTGTAAAGACAATCATATACAGGGGAGGAAATCATATGTACGATGTGGCAACAATTAAACTTTCTGAGTTTAAAATGATACTTAAAGAGTTTGACATTGATTTAGATGAAGAGATGCAAGAAGCAGTCCTTAGCGTAATGAAAAATAATCAATACGCAGTCGAAGAAGAACTTTACAATTTTGTTATTTTACGTAAAATAAAACAAATGACAAGTGAGGTCACTTGTCAAAAGATTGGTAAAATTATTAAAACTTATTTTAAACATTCATTAAAGACTTGAGCTTTCAACATAGCAATTTCATCTTTATAAGGAGCTTTTTCCTCAATATAAGGTGTTTCTAATATTTTAGGAACATCTTTTAATTTTGGATGATGGACAATTGTATTTAATGTATCAAATCCAATATGTCCATATCCAATATTTTCATGACGATCTTTTTTAGCGCCACGTTCATTTTTTGAATCATTCACATGAACAACTAATAATTTGTCTAACCCTATTTTTTCATCAAAGCTATCTAGTATAGCATCAAAATCCGTTAAATCATAACCTGCATCATGTAAATGGCAAGTGTCTAAACAAACACCCACAAGTTCTTTATGTGTTGTATTGTTAATAATATAAGCAAGTTCGTCGAAGTCACGCCCACATTCACTTCCTTTACCTGCCATTGTTTCTAAGGCGATTTTTACTTTTTGATCAGGTGTTAAAGCTTCATTTAAACCTTTTACGATTTGTTCTAAACCTTTATCAGTTCCAGCCTTAACATGAGCTCCAGGATGTAAAACAAGTCGAGAGACACCGATTTCTTCACATCGTTCAATTTCTTGTTTTAAGAAACGAACTGCAAGTTCATATGTATCTTCTTTGATTGTATTTCCTAAGTTAATTATATAAGGAGCATGAACAACAACATCATCAATATTGATATTATGTTGTTTCATTAATTCTTTTGCTTCTTCTACTCTTAAAGCAGAAATAGGTTTTCTAAATGTATTTTGAGGTGCGCCTGTATAAAACATAAACGTATTGGCTTCATACGATAATGCTTCATTAACAGAACCAACCATCATGTCTTTCCCATTCATGGATACATGGCTTCCTATTTTTAACATCCTATACGCCTTCTCTTTCTCTCTTTTCTATTTGAGCTTGTTTAGCTCTTTCTTTCTTTTGACGTCTAATATCTTGTTGAATCATTTGACGTTTTTCTTGTCTTACCATTTTATCGATTTTTCTCTTACGTTTTTTCTTATAACCTGGTTTAACTTTTGTTGGTTTTCTAACAATTGAATGAATCTTGTTTTCTAAATCAGTTGTTTTCTTTTCTCTATTTTTACGTTTTTCACGGTCTTTAGATTGTACAAAACCATTACCTTTTAATTCCATCATTTCAAAAGTAATACCTTTTTTCTCTAAAGCTTCAACCAAAACCTGATTGCTCGTGTCATACATACTGTAACATTCACCAGTATATTTACCACGTCCACAACGTCCACTTCTATGAATATAGAAATCTAAATCTGCTGGGAAGTCCATATTGATAATATGACTCGCTCCATCTATATCAATACCTCTCGCAGCTATATCAGTCGCAACGATGTATTGATAATCCATATTCTTAATACGTCTCATCATTTGACGTCTTTCTCTTGGTTCTAAGTCTCCATGAATTTCTCCGACCTTATAACCATCTTCACGTAATTGTCTTGTTAAAGCTGCTGCTTGTTGTCTCTTATTACAGAAGATTAAACAAATGTAAGGATCAATGTTATTCATAATGTTTTTTAACACTTCATAACGATCTCTATGTTTTGTTGGGACTAAATAATGAGAAATATTACGAGATGATCTTAAGTTCTCATCTACCTCTAAAATCTTAGGTGATTTCATATATTTCTTTAAGAATGGTCTTAAGTTTTGAGGGATTGTTGCTGAAAAGACCATCATTTGTAATGAGTCTTTCATTTTACTGATGACCGCATCAATATCCTCTAAATATCCAAATTCTAAAGTCATATCTGCTTCATCAATAACAAACACATCAGCTGTTGTGATTTTTAATGCTTGTTCATCTAATGATAAATCCTTAATACGACCTGGTGTTCCAATAACTAAGTGTGGTTGTGTTGTTAATTTGTTAATTGTTTTTTGTTTGTCACTACCACCAATAATTAATGACGCTCTTAATTGAGGTTCATTCTTCATAAATAGTTTTGCATGTTCATAAATTTGAGTTGCAAGTTCACGTGTAGGTGCAGTAATGACTGCTTGTACACAATCCTTTTCTAAATCAATCATATCAATGATTGGAAGTAAAAAAGCATGTGTTTTCCCTGTTCCTGTTTGTGAGATCCCTATTATATCTTGATGTTTGTAAACTAATGGTATGACATATTGTTGTATTTTTGTAGGCGTTTGAAAGTTTAATTGTTGTATTGTTTCTTGAATAAATGTTTTAAATTGATAATCTTTAAATTCTTTCATTATAATGCCTCCTCTCTAGCCAATTGATTATACTATAAATGACATAAAAAATCAAAAAAATTGTTTCTTCCTTTTTCTTTCACACTCTCCCCCTTATTTCATATATTAATATAGGAGGTGTACCTATGTATCCAGATTATCAAGATATGCAAAACGGTTATGGTTATCAAGGTTATCAAAATTACCAAGGTTATCAAAACTACCAAGGAAATTACTATCAACAACCTTATATGCCTGACATGAACTTTATGCAAAACCCGCAACAAGATTACCGCTTTATGCCAACAGCTAGAGATATGCGCTATATGCAACAACAAGGCATGTCATACAACCCTATGTATCCTATGGGTCAAAAACCATCATTATTAACTAATATGAAAAACTCTATGGGACGTCTCAACCTACAATCTACTTTGAGAACTGCACAAAAGACTCTCTACACAGCGAATCAAATTATTCCTGTTGTTCAACAAATACGCCCTGTATTAAGCAACGCCACAACTGCCTTAAGAGTTGTGAAAGCTGTGAAAGGATTAGATATGACTGATGTTGATTCAGAAATTGATGCAGCAATTCAAGTTGCTCCTGAAGTCACACAAGATGTCGCATCAGATGCTCAAGTATTCGAAAATATGCTCTAAAGCCCTCGGGCTTTTTTATTATTCACCTATTTTAAAAAACTATGCTATAATGTGCATGAGGTGAAAATATGAACGTTCAAGCTATATTTCCAAGAGGTTATTGTAAAGGTGTTGTCCGTGCTATAGAAATCGCAAAAGAAGCATCGACTTTACAACAACCAATTTACATATTAGGTATGATTGTCCACAACAAATTTATTGTTGATGCCTTAGAAGATATGGGAGTCAAAACAATAGATAAAAAAGGTGCAACACGCACTGAACTCTTAGATCATATTGACCAAGGTACAATCATTATTACTGCTCATGGAGCAAGTGAAGATGTCTTTACAAAAGCAAAAGAAAAAGGTTTATCAGTTATTGATGCCTCATGTCAAGATGTTATTAGAACACACGAATTGATCAAACAAGAACTTAATCAAAATAGAGACATATTATATATAGGTAAAAGTGGTCATCCAGAAGCCGAAGGTGCATTAGGTATAAACCAAAATAGAATACACCTCATCACGAGTACAAAAGATATAGACCAATTAGATCCATCTTTATCTTATACTATGACAAATCAAACAACTATGTCACTCTATGATGTCTATGACTTATGTGAATACGCAAAAGAAACATTACATGATGTTAAAATCGCAAAAGAAACATGTACTGCTACAAAAATAAGACAAGAAGCAATACAAAAAATAGATGAAGATGTAGACCTTGTTATTATTGTAGGAGATCCTCATTCAAATAACACAAAAAAACTGGCATCTATTTCAAACGATAAATTCAATACAATTATGATAGAAAGTATTGATGATCTTGATTTAGAATTACTTATGCCAATTCAAAAAGTCGCGATTACTTCTGGGGCATCAACACCAACATATTTAACAAATCAAATTATAGAATTTTTAGAAGCATTTGATCCAAATGACCCTTCTACACATATGAAACCAATAATAGATAAAACACTGATTTTAAAATAAAGGGGAAATCTCATGTCAGTTATACTATTAAGATTACTGATACTTTGTTTATCAACATTAGGAATTCTCTGGTTTATCATTCCAATATTCACAAATAGAATTATCAATATAGGAAATATGACTGGAATTATATTTTGTTCAAGTGTATTTCTTTATACACTCCTAACAAATCAAATCAATAGTATCATTTCAACAATTTGGGCTATAGACTTTGGAAAGATTATTCTTATTGCTTTCTCTCTCTTACTTGGTATCATCATATGCCTTGTCATTATTGCATCATCACTTATGATTCATGCACTTCATAAAGAAGAACTCAACGATGCGACTGTAATTGTCTTGGGGTGCCGTGTTTATGGTGAACGTGCAAGTTTGATGCTATGTGAAAGATTAGACGCTGCTTATGATTACCTTATTGTAAACAAAGATGCGAATTGCATTCTTTCAGGAGGCCAAGGGAGCGGTGAAGAGATCAGCGAAGCTGAATGTATGTATCGATATCTTATTGACTTAGGAATAGAATCAAATCGATTATATAAGGAAGACAAATCAACATCAACAAGAGAAAATTTAGCCTTCTCAAAATTAATACTAGATAAGTATAATTTAAATTCTCATCTGGCAATAGTCACAAATGAATTTCACGAATACAGAGCTCAATGTATCGCTAAAGAATTAGGTTTAAACACATTTAGTGTTGCAGGTCAAACTGCTTGGTGGTTGTTTGCAACATATTATGTGAGAGAGCTCTATGGCATTATATATCAATGGATTTTATAACTCTTCTTGCGAAGAGTTTTTTTATAATATAAAAAAGGAAATCAATAAGATTTCCTTTCATCATTCATTAACGAGAATTTCCTCTACACTATTTTCCTCACTTATTACAGGTAACCAGTTGACCTTGTAATAGTAAATCATAAACATAATAGCACAGACAACCCATGTCACTGGCCAAGCCATAAAAACGTATTTGACTTCACTTGTCAACTGAGTGATCACTGCCAAATAGATTTGTCTTAAAATAACAAAGTTAAACGTCATAATATACATTGGCACTGTTGATTTCCCTGCACCACGCAATACACCACTCGTCACTTGTACAAATGGAAGTGAACAATAGAAAGGTGCAAATAAACTCACCATAATCCAACCAACTTCTATCACTTCAGGATCTTGATTAAAGAAGGCAATAAACTCTCTACCAAAGCTAAAGAGTATAACTGACATTGATATAATAACAGCAAGTGTCATAATTAAAGTCGTTTTTGCGCCTTTTTTCACACGATCATAATTTTTTGCGCCTATATTTTGTCCAACAAAAGTTGTCACAGCCATACTAAAACTTTGTAATGGCAAGTGAATAAAACCATCAATTCGAATTGATGCAGAGTACCCCGCTACAACCGATGAACCAAAGGCATTAACATATGATTGGACGACAACATTAGATAAAGACACTATACTATTTTGTACTGCCGTTGGAATCCCAATCTTAATGATACTTTTAAGTATTTCTTTATCAAAACGTATATCTTTAATATAAACTTTATGTGATCTATTCGTTTTAAGAAGTAACCCTGCTACAAGGAGTGCACATACTGCCTGTGCAATCAATGTTGCATAACCAGCACCAGCTACCCCCATATTGAGAAACTTAACAAAAACAAAATCTAGAACTATGTTGACCAAACATCCGACAACCAAAAAGTATAACGGTCGCTTAGAATCACCTATGGCACGTAAGATTCCCGCACCCATATTATAGATCAAACTAAACGTTACCCCACCAAAGTAGATACGCAAATACAATGAGGCTTCATTAAAAACATCACTCGGTATTTTTACCATCGTTAAAATCCAATCCGTTGCACAAACACCAACAACAGTTATGACAACTGACATTACAAGAGTTAACGCTATTGATGTATGAATTGATTTCTTTAACTTCACTTGATCTTCAGCACCAAAGTATTGAGCTATAATGACTCCTGCTCCAGTCGCAAGCCCCATGAAAAAACCAATCATCATATTGAGTATTGGTGATGCTGCCCCGACAGCTGCTAGCGCTTCTTTACCTACGTAGTTCCCAACAACATAGGCATCAACTGTATTATATAATTGTTGAAATAAATTCCCAATCAGCAATGGTATCGCAAACATAAAGATGGATTTCGCTATTGGACCTTTTATTAAATCTGCTTTATTATTCATTCACATTTCCCCTCACATGTTTTCTATTGTACTCCTATTTTATACAAAAGGGAAAACAATTCATTTTATGAAAATATATACTTTTATTATTATATTTTTATATAATGTATACAGGAGGATTTTATGGAAAATAAAATTATATTTTTTGATGTTGATGGTACTCTTGTCGACGTAAGACCATCTCAAGAATACATACCAGCGTCAACAATTGAAGCTGTGCGTCTTGCACAAGCGAATGGTCATAAATGTGTTTTGTGCACAGGAAGAAGTAAAGCAGAAATTTATCCTCATATCCTTGAACTTGGTTTTGACGGAATCATCGGTGCCGGTGGTGGATTTGTAGAGTATCACGATACAATGCTTTATCATCATCATGTTGAGGATCAAGTCATTGAACATGTTATTCAATACTTTGAATCTCATGGTTTTGATTATTACGTAGAAAGTAATGAAGGTATTTTTGCAAGTTCACATTTAAAAGATCGCCTTATTGAGATATTTTATGGTGATGTTATCAATGACGAACAAGCTCGTCAAAAATTACAAGACGAACCTAATCACTTTATTGATGCACTCACATTAGGTCAATCATTACATAGAGATGATATTAATAAAATATGTTTCTTAGAAAATACAAAGATTCCTTTTCAAAATATTATTGAAGAATTTAAAGATGAATTAAATATAATCCATTGTACTGTTCCAGCTTTCGGTGACGAAAGTGGTGAATTATCAATCAAAGATATAAACAAAGCTTATGCAATTGAACATCTATTAAAACATTTAAATATGTCTAAGACTGATACATTTGCTTTTGGAGATGGTTTAAATGATATTGATATGTTAGACTATTGTGAAGTTGGTATCGCTGTTGGAAATTCAAAAGAAAAATTAAAAGAAATTGCTGATTATGTTTGTGAAGATATCGCTGATGACGGTATTTATCTTGCAATGAAAAAATATAACCTTATATAAAAAACACGAACACCCTTTTGTTTATAGACTTAGGGTGTTTTCTTTATATTTGGCGTTTTTTAAATATATTGTTGATTATAAATCCTTTATAACATAAAATTTAACTCATAAAAAAACCACAGCGTTATTGTGGTTTTAGTTTTATATTTATTTTTTATTAGTTTTAATAAAATTCTCTAATGACGATTTGTCTTTTGTTATTTCCTCTAGGTTATTTCCAAAATCTTCTTTGTGGACATCTACTAATTCATTTCGTTTATAGGTAAGAACAGTTCCATCATCGATATCAAAATTTACTATATCAGCATTCTTAATAAGTGATAATATTATCAAAGCATTGTTTTTCATGACTTGTGAAAAAGATGATGAAATCAAGGAATCATCTTCAAACCTGATATCAATCTCCTTAAATCCTTTATATCGTATAGTAATCTCATATGGTTTTGATGTAGTTTGCAGTTCTATACCCTCTTTGTATATGTTTGCTGGTAAGCTATTAACTATACCTCCTATAGCGGAATTATCTCCAACATACGAATCTTTATATTTTAGAACCGTAATCAAATCTACTTTTGATTCGGTAGAAGTTACTTTTTGTTCTGTAGATTTACTACATCCAACCATTCCTAATGAAAACACGAAAACTGATATTATTGCCAATCTCTTAAAGTTAGTCATTCTCATTATATATCCTCCTTATTATTGTTAGGTATTTATGTATATAATACCCTAATTGTATATATTAGTAAAATATATTGTGCATAATTTCATAATACTCAACTAAAATGCTACTTTTCTACATATTGAATCACTTTCGCCTTGGGGACAATATTTAGCTTTTGAGAATCTATTTTCTTTAACTTGATTAGTTACATCAAAAACATATTCCTCAACGCTATCCGCTCTTCAAGAATATGAAAAATATAGTTTTTAGCCTCATATTTAACTTATTAATTTTACTTAAAATCGATTCTACACTTAATATAACAACACCTCTAAATTCATATATTTATATCCTAAATTCAATATTATACCAATATCAACACTGTTTTAAAAACCGCCTTATACTTATAATTTGTCTCTCATATCATTTAAAAAAGTATAAAAAAATAGAAAGAAACACTTTCTATTTTTAGTACTTATTTTCTTTATACTCAATAACACGATCATTTTCATAAACGATCTTCGCCTCATGAAATAAATCATCATTCAACCATTCGAAGAAATGATAATCCCCTTCCCACATTCTTAAGTTAGGAATATCTTCATTATTTACCCACTGTAGATGTCCTTCGTTGCACTCTTCTATAAGTTCACCATTGAAATCACAACAAGAATAAACAAACATCCCTTCATCTTTCCCATAGTATAAACCTGGGAATGTCACAAACCCATGGAGTTTCAGTGATAAAGCATTTAAACCCGTCTCTTCTTTTATTTCTCTTACCATGCACTCATATGCACTTTCGCCTTCTTCAAACTTACCACCAACACCAATCCATTTTCCTTCATTGATATCATTTTCTTTTTTAACTCGATGTAAAAGGAGTGTTTTGTTTTGATCACGAAGATAACACATTGTTGTCATTATCATAGGTATGTAAAGTAATCCTTTGATTGGCCAGTCACAATTTCAATATCAAGTTGTATTGTAACAAGAAGTTCTTTCAGTTTTTGTACCATAATAACTTCACTATGGTGATGAATATCCATGATAGCGATATTATGATCAATAGCGTATTTGGCTTGATGATATTTCACGTCACCCGTTAAAAAGATATCTGCTTGGTTTAAAGTATCATTTATAAAATCATAACCAGAACCACCACAAATAATAAATGACTTTATCTTTTCTTTATTATTTGTATATTTTACATATGATAAACCTAATGATTCTTTTGTCATTTTTGCGAAATGATCTATGGATAATGATTCTTGAAGTTCACCTTTAACAAGGTATGGATGTTCAAAAGGAATCTTTTTAACACCTTCAAAACATTCTAATAACCAATCATTAAGATAGGTTTGATCTAGTGAAGTATGGGCACTATAAATCACAAGATTATTTTCTACAACCATTTTAATAAGTTGTCCCATAGGTTCGTTAAAATCGTAATTATCAAAACTATCTAACAACATTGGATGATGTGAAATAATCATTTCACATCCTTTTGATATTGCTTCTTGTACTGATTCTAGATTGATATCTAAAGTTATATAGAGATGTTTTACCTCTGTATTTAAATCACCTATTTGTAAGCCACCCTTATCCCAAGATTCTTGTTTTGATAAGGGAATAAGTTTTTCTAATTCGCTTATAATTTTACTTGCAATCATAGATTTCTCCTTCAATTAAAGTTTTGAAATCATAGACTTCTTTGTATTTGATATGATTTTTATCTAATGATTCTAAGATTTTGTTTTGTATATTGTATTGGTATGTCCATTTCTCTTTATATAAATCCGTTTTATGTTGTCTTAATATTGGACCAAAAATATAATCTAGATGTGTTAAATCTTGTTTCTTTCCTCTTTTAACAACAAGGATTTCATATATGTGATTTGCATCTTTAACTAATGCTTCATCAATAATTTCAAAAGAATTATCATTTAAGAATTCTCTTAATAAGTCGACACCAATATTAGATTGTAAGAATAAGTATTGATCTTTAATATATGATAAGTGTTCTGCTAAGATATCTATTGTTAATTTTCCACCCATCCCACAAATACTGATCATATCTACTTTTTTATCCACAATAGGCATTAAACCCCCTCCTAAGAGGGGATTAACTTGACCTATAAGATTATAAGACTCTATTGTGTCAATTGATGCTTGTAGTGGTCCCTTTGCGATATCGCATGCGTATGCAAAATCTACGATATTATGAGAAACAAGATAACATGGTAAATATGCATGATCAGTTCCTATATCGGCAAGTATTGACCCTTGTTTATACTTTTCTATCAAGTCAGCAATTGCTTGTAATCTTTTAGAGAGTTTCATATTAACGATCTAAGAAATCCTTTAATCTTTTTGAACGTGATGGGTGTTTTAGTTTACGTAAAGCTTTTGCTTCAATTTGTCTAATACGTTCTCTTGTTACATTGAACTCTTTACCAACTTCTTCAAGTGTTCTTGTTCTTCCATCATCAAGACCAAATCTTAATCTTAGTACTTTTTCTTCTCTATCTGTTAATTCTAATAAAACTTCATTTAATTCATCTTTTAATAATTCATTAGCTGCATAATCATCAGGAGACATAGCACCTTCATCTTCAATGAAGTCTCCTAAATGAGAATCATCTTCTTCACCGATTGGTGTTTCTAATGATACTGGTTCTAATGAGATTTTTTGAATTTCTCTTACTTTTTCAGGTGTCATACCTTCCATATTTTCAGCAATTTCTTCTGCTGTTGGTTCACGACCTAATTCTTGAATTAGTTGTCTTTGAACTCTTGTTAATTTATTAATAGTTTCAACCATGTGTACAGGAATACGGATTGTTCTTGCTTGATCTGCAATCGCTCTTGTGATTGCTTGTCTGATCCACCATGTTGCATATGTTGAGAATTTAAATCCTTTTGTATAATCGAATTTCTCAACTGCTTTAATTAATCCCATGTTACCTTCTTGAATTAAATCTAAGAATAACATTCCTCTACCAACATATCTTTTTGCGATAGAAACAACTAATCTTAAGTTTGCGGCAGCAAGCTTTTTCTTAGCTTCTTCATCACCTTCAAGAATACGCATTGCTAAATCAATTTCTTCTTCATGACTTAATAATTCAACACGTCCAATTTCTTTAAGATACATTTTAACAGGGTCGTTAATTTTTACATTACTTCCGAGTTGTTGTTCTTCTTCTTCATCACCTTCAGTGTACATACTTGCTGTATCACTTGTTAACATGTCGAAGTCTCCGCCAAAGTCTAAATCTGGTGTCTCTTCCCCAAGATCGTCATCAAGTGCTTCAAGACCTTCTAAATCATCTAAGTCTCCTAAACCACCTAAATCCCCAGCTTCGCTTTTTAATAGTTCCTCATCGATTTCTAATGCATCTAAACCATCTTCAATGATGATGTTTTGTTCTGTGATGAATTGTAACAATTCTTCTGCAGACTCGTCATCTAAATCATATTTTGTTAAAAACGCATCAAGATCATCTTGTGATAATGAACCACCAAGTGATTTTGCAGTTTCTAAGATTAATGATTTTAAATCATCGAATGTTACTGGCGCTGCATTCTTCTTCGTTTCTTTTTTCATAAGGACTCCTTTTCATTCTTTAAATTCACGATCTGTTTTAAGACTTCAGCCTTAGCAACAGGATCTAATAAATTGTTATATTGTTCTAATAATTGGTCTTTTTTTAATTCTTTTGCATTTTCACTAATGCACTTAATATAATCATCTATTGCTCTTGCTTGAGGAGGAATAGGTAATGGTAAATTATATATGTCAAGTAAAGTATGGAGCAAAGCACCATTTTGTATACAATCAACCATGGCTGCGATATCAAACTCTTGATGATTTCGATAGTAATCGACAATATAAGAAGCAATAACGCGATAATTGTCATCATACATAAAGCCAACTTTGGCCTCATATCGCTTAGAAACATCCCTATATTTCATCATATAGAAGAGTAAATCACGTTCTGCTTTCTGATATTTATTCAACATTTTTGATGTTTTCTTCACATGTTGATGAAGAGGAACTTGTTGAATCACCTTGTTTTGACCCGATATTTTTTCTTTTATCACTTCATAACTGAATCCAGATTTTTGAGATAAAAGAGTTATGTAATGATCACGATCAACCGTATCTTTAATACCTTCTAAATGCGTACACACAATTTCTAAATACTTTTTACGGTCATCATAATTTGTGCCATTTATCTTTTCATATTCATAATCCATTATGAATTCTAGGGGACTTTTTTGTTGGCTAAGAACAACGTTCAAACCATTTATACCTTGTTCCTCATAGATTTCATCTGGATCCTTACCAAAAGGTAAAACGACTATTTTCACCTTAATGCCAGCTTTAATAAGTTCATCTGTGATCTTTCTCATAGCACTTTGGCCAGCTCGATCGCCATCTAAACATAGAGTTACATTGACACTCAGACGTTTAAGCATTGCGATATGAGATGACGTTAACGCAGTACCCATAATCGCAACAGTATTTTTTATACCAGCTTTATGTAATGCAATCACATCCATAAAACCTTCTAATACATAAACAAAACCAGCTTCCTTAACTGCTTCTTTACATAGGTGGTAGTTATACAATGTTTTTCCCTTAGTAAAGATTTCAGATTCAGGAGAATTTAAATACTTGGATTCATCTTGACTTGATTTATATATTCTTCCACTAAATCCAATGACTTGTCCATATTGATTATGAAGTGGGAAAATAATTCGATCTTTATAACGATCAAAGTATTGATATCCTTCAATCACTAAACCAGAATTCACCATATCTGTTTTTGAATAATTCTTCTTTTCAAAAGCCTGAGTCAGAACATTATCAGTTGGAGCATAACCAATTTGAAATGTCTTCATGATGTCTTCAGTAAAATGTCTTTTAATCAAATACTCTTTTGCGTCAATACCTAACTTTGTATTTAAATAATAACTATACAGTTTTTGAGCTTCTTCATGCATGTTATAGAGAACAAGATGCTTCTCATCTATTTTTCTCTCTTGTGACTCTAAGTGAAATTCACTTAAATCGACATGCCCAATTTCTGCTACCTTTTTAACTGCTTCTATATAGGAGATACGTAAGTAATCCTGTAGGAATGTAAAGACATTCCCTCCAGTGTGACATACGAAACACATGAAAATCTGTTTATCTTGTGATACGGACATTGATGGTCTTGTATCATCATGGAAGGGACAGATTGCCATGTAGTTTCTCCCCTTTTTTTCAAGCGGAAGATAGGCACCTACCACATCGACAATATCAACACTTTGTCTGATCTCATCTATTTTTTCTTGTGATAAACGCGCCATGGTCTTCCCCCTTCATTAAAATTTAATTTTTTCTTGAATATATCCTAATAACTCATTAATCGGTAAACGGATTTGTTCCATTGAATCACGGTCTCTTAAAGTGACAGTTTCATCATTTTCAGTGTCAAAGTCAACAGTGACACAGAATGGTGTTCCGATTGCGTCTTGTCTTCTATAACGTTTTCCGATTTGTCCTGCGACATCAAATTCAACATTCATTTCTTTCGCTAATAATGAGAAGACTTCAGTTGCTTTTTCTGATTGCTTTTTCGTTAATGGTAATACTGCTACCTTGACAGGGGCAACTGCTGGATGTAATCTCATCACCAAACGCGTATCGTTTTCTAATTGTTCTTCTTCATATGCATCATTTAATACAGCTAAGAATAAACGATCAGCTCCTACTGAAGGTTCGATAACGTAAGGAATATATTTTTGATTTGTTTCAGGATCTAAATATTCTAAGTTCTTTTTAGAGAATTCTTGGTGTTTAGATAAATCATAATCTGTTCTATCAGCAATCCCCCAAAGCTCACCCCATCCAAATGGATATTTGTATTCAATATCAGAAGTTGCTTTTGAGTAGAATGATAATTCTTCAGCTTCATGATCTCTAAATTTTAAATTATCTTGTTGTAACCCTAAGTCATATAAGAATTGCATACAACCATTTTTCCAATAGTCAAACCATTCTAAATCTGTATCTGGTTTACAGAAGAATTCTAATTCCATTTGTTCAAATTCACGTGTTCTAAAGATAAAGTTACCAGGAGTAATTTCATTTCTAAATGATTTCCCAATTTGACCAATACCAAATGGTACTTTTTTACGTGATGTTCTTTGAATATTTTTAAAGTTGACAAAGATACCTTGTGCAGTTTCTGGACGTAAATACACAACATTTTTTGCATCTTTAACAACACCCATATATGTTTTAAACATAAGTTCGAATTCACGGATTTCAGTGAAATCATCACTTCCACAATCTGGACATGTGATGTTATGTTCACGAATATATGCCATCATTTTTTCTGGCTCCCAACCGTCACTATGAACTTCTGGGTTATGTTCTTCAATTAATTTATCAGCACGATGTCTTGTTTTACAGTTCTTACAATCTGTTAAAGGATCACTAAATCCTCCAACGTGTCCACTTGCTTCCCATACACGAGGATTCATAAAGATTGCTGAATCTAATCCAACATTTAAAGGTGATTCTTGAATAAATCTTTTCCACCATAATCTTTTAATGTTGTTTTTCATTTCAACCCCTAAAGGTCCATAATCCCATGTATTTGCCAAACCATCATAAATTTCTGATCCTTGGTATACAAATCCAGAGTTTTTCGCATGAGCGATTAATTTTTCCATATCTTGACTAGCCATTTCGTTACTCCTTTTCTCATAAATAAATGAAAGACTTAGCAAAACACTAAGTCCTTTCCTTATATAATATGTTACGATATTTATACCCTTATAGTAGTTCTTTGTCAACCAACTAAGAGGGTACTATAAATAGGTGCGTTCATTTAACCATTGAAGGATACTTTGATAGACCTCTTCTTTGTTTTCTTCAAAGAGTAACGCATGTCTTTTGTTTTCAAAAGACGTAAACGTTAAATCTCTGATATTGTGCTTTAAATATTTTTTATAAAGGTTTTCACCACCAGGAATTGGATCGCATTTTCCTTGTGCAATCAAAATCGATAAGTACTTAGGAATATGTCGAATAGATTCCTCAGTATTCACCTCTTTGACACATGACATAATATCTCTATAGCCTTGTATAGTATACGTAAAATGAGTCATCGGATCCTTTAAGAATACTTTTTGTTCTTTTTCTGATGATGTCATCCATTCTACATCATTATGAAATACAGCCTTTAACCTTTTATTTCTTTTATATTGAAGTTTTTCAAAGAAATGTTGTGATCGATGCATAGGTCCACGAAGGAAACTCATACATGCAAAGTAATATCGATTGGAAAATGAATTCCCATAAGATAAAGGCCCTAACAAAATAGCACCTTCTATATAATCACCATACACACTTGCATATTTTTGGACTAATGTCGCTCCAATATCATGACCAATCATAAAGTATGGTGTATCAGGATATCTTAATTTCATAACTTCTTGTAAATGATGCATATCTTTGACTAAGTTCTTTGTGCCACTTACTTTTCCAAAGTAACCTTGTTCTAAATCAATTAATGATTTACCGTGACCAACAAAGTCACTAACCACAACGACAAAACCTTGATGACAAAGAAAAGCCGCAAAGTGGTCATACAAATCCGCATGTTCACCTATACCATGATGAATTTGTATAACACCTTTAATACGAAGAATAACTTTTGGTTCATAAATATGAAAACGGACATGTGCGTGCATGCATGATGTATAGGTTTCCGTATGTTTCATATTATGCCCTCCTTCTCTCCCTTGGACGAACTTGTCCTTTTGGCTTAATTAATGATTTCTTTTCAAATCCGATTAAATCCTGTCTTTTTGCCTCTTGTAGTGCTTCATAAACAAGATGATAATTCTTTGGATTACGATATTGAATCAATGCACGTTGCATTGCTTTTTCTTTTGGTGTTTTCGCAACATAAACAGGTTTCATATTTCTTGGATCTAATCCTGTATAATACATTGCTGTTGATAACGTTCCAGGTGTTGGATAGAAATCCTGTACCTGTTCAGGTTGATGTCCTATATCTCTTAAATATTCAGCAAGTTCTATTGCGCCATTTAAATCACATCCTGGATGTGATGACATCAAATAAGGAACAAGATATTGATTCTTATTTTCTTCTTTATTAAGTTTTGTATAAGTATCAACGAACTTTTCATAAAGTTCTCTTGTTGGTTTCCCCATCATATTAAGTGTTTGGTTATTTATATGCTCAGGAGCGACTTTTAATTGCCCACTAATATGATGTTTTACGAGTTCCCTAAAGAATTTTTGGTTTTTATCATACATTAAATAGTCGTATCTGATACCAGAACGTACAAAAACCTTCTTTACACCATCTAATTGTCTTAATTTAGTGAGTAATGTCAAATAATCTTCATGGTCAACTTCTAAGTTTTGACATGGCTTAGGCCATAAACATTGTTTTCTTTGACAAACACCATGTTCCTCTTGCTTAGAACAACTTGGTGCTCTAAAGTTCGCTGTTGGTCCACCAACATCATGAATATATCCTTTAAACTCAGGATCTTGAATCATGACTTTTGCTTCATTAACAATTGAATCATGACTTCTTGCTTGAATGATACGTCCTTGATGGAATGTTAAAGCACAGAAATTACAAGCTCCATAACATCCTCTATTACTGATTAAAGAGAACTTAACTTCTTCTATCGCAGGGATATAATCGTATTTAGGATGGTATGTTCTCATATAAGGTAAAGCATATGTATCATCAAACTCCAATTGAGTTAATGGTCTATTTGGTCTGTTTTGAACAATATAGAAACCAGCATATGGTTCAACCAATGTTTTCGCATTATAATGATCCGTATTTAAGTATTGTTGTTGAAATGACTTTGCATACAATTCAGGGTTTGCAATCACATCTTCATATGATGGTAACATAATATAATCATCACTGATCCCTACGAGTTCTTTCACTCTAAAAACTGTTCCATCTAAATAAGTTAAATATTGAACATCAATGCCTGCATCAAGTGCTTCTGCAATTTCAATAATACTGTTTTCTCCCATACCATATAATAGTAAGTCTGCTCCAGCATCAACTAGGATAGATTTTCTTACCTTATCATCCCAATAATCATAATGTGATAAACGTCTAAGACTTGCCTCAATACCACCAATAATAATTGTTGCATCTTTAAATGCCTGTCTTATTTTTTGACTGTATACAATAACAGCACGATCCGGTCTATGTCCTGCTTCTCCATTATTTGAATAACTGTCTTTTTTTCTTTTCTTCTTAGAAACACTATAATGATTCACCATTGAATCTATGTTTCCACTCGACACTAAAAAACCGAGTCTAGGATTACCAAATTGCTTAAATTCTTCAATGTTATTCCAATCCGGTTGTGCAAGTACGCACACCTTAAACCCACGGCTTTCAAGAGTCCTTGTAATAATTGCTGCCCCAAATGACGGATGATCTACATAAGCATCGCCACTTACATATACGAAGTCTGGTTGTTCCCATCCTCTTTCGATCATTTCATCCCTTGTTGTCGGTAAAAAACTTAACATAATCGTCCTCTTTTCTTGTGCTCATTATACACCAATATCGATGAAATCAAAATAAAAATTGTGTAGAAGTTTACACAATTCCTTGTAAAAATGTCTTTGTTTTTAAATGAATCCCTGTATAGTCATGTATAAAGAGATCTATGATGTGATTGAGTTCATGAAGAGTTGCCTCTTCTAATTGAATTCGATCTATATGTTTTATATCATACATATGTATAAATTGAAAGCCTTTTAGAATATCGAGTGAATAACGCTGAAGTGATCCTATATGATCTTCACATACAAAACCGCCTTCAACAATAGAAATAGAAACAACTTGTGGTTTACCACACTTTACACAATCATCAACATGTGCTTCTACACCATTGATCTTTAATATATACACATTAAATAAAAGGTACACTAACATTGGATGATAGCCATTATTTAATGCCTCTAGAGACATTGTTAGCGTCTCATAATCATCTAAGTTCGGTTTATTTTCCTCAATATAACGAAAATAATATTCACAAATATATTGCGCTACAATTTCACAAGTCAGGTTTTCTTGAATATGTCGATAATAATTCTCAGGTTGAGCTCTCACTAGTGATGATAACCCTTTTTTTATACGACAAGTCATATTTGATAACATTAAAGGTTGCATCGCTCTTGCGTTTTTACTTGTGACTTTACGCACACCTCTTGCATGAATACCGATTTTTCCATACTCTTTACTCATGACATGTGCAATGACATCACTTTCTTTATACGGTGTTAATTTAAGAATAACCCCTAAGACGTCTTCCTCATTAATAGTCGTCTTCATTGTATCCAAATTCTTTTAAGTATTTTTGTTTGTTACGCCAATCTTTTTCGACTTTAACAAATAGTTCTAAGCGAACTGGAACTTGTAAGAAATCACGAATATCTTTTTGGGCATTGATTCTTATTTTCTTAATTAAGGCACCTTGTTTACCTATAATAATTCCTTTTTGACTAGAACGGTTAACAACAATAACTGCCATAACATCAATACCATCTTTTGATTCTTCAACCTTTTCTATAACAATAGCGACGCTATGAGGAACTTCTTCTCTCGTAAAATAAAGAACTTTCTCCCTAATAAACTCTGCCATGATGAATCTCTCTGGATGATCAGTGATGTGATCTTCTGGATAATACATATTTCCTTCTGGCAATTCGTCTTTAATAATATCTATTAAACGATCAACATTTAATCCTGTTTGAGCACTTACTGGTATGATTTCTTTAAAATCAAAAAGATCTTTCCATTCATTAATTTTAGCGATCAATTGTTCTTTTGAAACAGTATCAATTTTATTAATGATTAAATAGACTGGTCCATCAGCATCTTTTAGACGCGATAGAATATATTTATCACCATTTCCTATCACTTCATTAGCTGGCGCTAAGAACATGACAATATCAACACCATAAATACTATTTAATGCATTCGTATTCATAAATGAACCCAAACCATCTTGAGGTTTGTGAATACCTGGTGTATCCATAAAAATGATTTGTGCATCATCGTCAGTATAAATACCTTGAATTGTATTACGTGTTGTTTGCGCTGTTGATGATGTAATCGCTAATTTTGTTTTTAATATATTATTGAGTAATGTTGATTTCCCTACATTCGGTCTCCCAACAATACTTACAAATCCTGATTTGAACATGATAAACTGTCTCCTGTGAATGAACGAGGTAATAACTCATTCATATTTAATACTTCAAAATAATCCTTACATCCTAAAATAACTGGTGTATATGGATCTAATAATTCAGCTAACACTTGTCGGCATGCACCACATGGTGAAATAAGTGGTGTACAATCTCCTACAATTGCTAGTGCTTCAATATCGTCTTTTCTATACCCTTGGCAGTACGCTTGATAAACAGCGTTTCTCTCTGCACACATCGTTGATCCGTAAGCAGCATTTTCAATATTTGCGCCATGGATTATTTTTCCATCTTTTAAGAGAAGACATGCCCCAACTCTAAAATGAGAATAAGGTACATACGCCTTTTCTGCAGCCTTAAATGCTTCATTGACTAATTCTTGATATTTCATAATTTTTACCTCGTTATATTTAATGATGTTAGTATTTGATCTTGTAATGAGAACATCGCCTTCTCATCACTTTCATTCATATGATCATAACCAAGCAAGTGTAATAATCCGTGTGTAAATAAGAAACACATTTCCCTATCAACACTGTGTCCATATTCTTTTGCTTGTTCATAAACATGAGCACTTGATATAAAGATATCACCAAGTTCCCTCGGCATACCTTCTACCTTAAATTCCATTTCATCTTCTAATGCAAAGCTAATGACATCTGTTGGTCTATCAATCTGTCTATAATCTTTGTTAATACGATGAATTTCTTTTTCATCAACAATAATACAAGACATTTCTATATCGTCTTCAATATTAAGTTGTTTTACTGTTTCTAAAATGATCTTTGAGAATTGATCTTCGTAATTCTTTTCCATCAATTCTTGTTGATCTTCATAAATAAAATCAATTGCCATTATTTTCTCCTCTAACTGTGAGTTTACCATCATCAATTATAACACACATCATATCATCGTTCACTATATTTGTATAATGATTCACAATGATAAAAATAACATCAGTGACGATACTCATCATTCTTGACATTAAGCGTTGACTCAAGGCTTGATCCATATGAGAAAAAATCTCATCAAGAATAATCACATCGTAATTTTGACACAGAACACTCAACAAAGCAATGACTTGTCTTTGTCCTTGAGAGAGTGGCTGCCCCCAAATATCAATCTCTACATGTAGGAGATCAGCATATTCCTCGAGTTCAAATAGACTTAAATACATATTCACTTTCTCTTGGTCATCACACATCAGGTTATCTAATACAGTCCCTTTAACAAACTGTGGTTGTGAAAAAACATACCCAATCCGTAAAGCAAGACACTCATCACTCACTTTTTTCCTATCTATGTCATTAATATATATGTTTCCCTGATAGTCTTCCTCTAAACCCACGATTAATTTTAACAATGTACTTTTTCCAGATCCTGTCTTACCTTGAATCAGAGTATGACGATCTATTGTTAAATCAATATAAGATAATATTGGTTTTGTATATCCATACGCAAAAGATACATGATCCAATTGAATACTTTTGATACGCCCTACCGCTTGTTTCTTTTCAATATGTCCCTCTCTATGAAATATTTTGTACTTTTCGTAGATTGCAATATTTTGTTTATACTCACAAAGTAACATCAAAATATGAATGAACGGGTCCAAACAGTAACTGACTAACATATATGACATCATAATTTCACCTATTGTCATATCACCACGTTGTAAGAGTGTTAACCCGTAAGAAAAGACAAAAGAATATATGAACATCATCATTATTGTCAGAGTGAGTCTCATCTGAGTTAACATTTCATCTAATCTATATTTTTGTTCTTCGACAAGATTAAATTCTTGAAAGATATCCTGAGACAACGAATGAAATGATTTCATTCTCTTCATCAGTAATACTGTTTGAATCCTTTCTAAAACTTGATTTTGAAATATATATAAACTTTGAACTTGATGTTTAGATAACTCTTGTATCTTATTTAACATTCTATAACAAATAAAACTAAAGATAATAAATAAAGATAAAATCATAAATGATAAATTGATATTGACACACATCAATGCAACAATCATAACAACAAGTGTTAAAAATTCTAGTAATCCTTTCTCTAAAAGTGAAAGACAAAGTGAAGACAATTCATAAAAACTCATGATATACCCTTGTACAACTCCATCATCTAAAGAAGATGTCACTTTTGGATATTTAATCATTGAAATTATTGATTCATAGACATAATTTCCATTTAATATACGATGACCATCTCTCATAAGATGACTCTTCCTGTAATCAATATAACAACTTGTTAATTGTACGCATGCATATGTAAGACAAAAGATAATGATATAGTATGTCGCACTCATTTCATGAAATTGATCTATAACAAGTTGAATCAGGTAACTCCCAAATGCACTTAACAAAGACAACAAAATACCATGTCTTATAATCTTTAACATGAGTTTTCTATATGTTATACACTCTTGAAATAGAAAATGATGAAAAGAAGAATAAGAAACAGAAGGGACTCTTCCAACATGCTCAATAGTGACAATAACACCTGCATAACTTTGTTCAAATTCTTCATATAACACTTCTACAATGCCAACCGCAGGGTCTCCTATAACACATGAGTCTTCTTTTGTTTCATAAATGACAACGAAATGACCAATTCCATCTTTTTGACAAAACGCAATACATGGTAATGAAGCATCTGTTTTTATATTATGAAGTGATGCTTGATAGGCAATTGATTCTATTTGGTATGATTTAAAGCATTCTATTATACCTTTAACAGAAACACCTTGTTTATGGTACCTCGTTTTCTCCTTTATTCGAAATGCTTCTTCTTGATATCCATAATATTTAAGAATCATCAATATACAAGCAATTGCACATGATGTTGGTTCATCCTGTGCAATAAAGCTATATTTTTTCAACATAAAAAAACCCCCTTTATTTTTCTTACGAAAAATAAGAGAGAGTTTCTTTTATTATCCTAATACCTTTTTCAATTTGTTAATAAATAAATCAACGTGTTCTTTCGTAATAACAAGTGGAGGTAACATTCTTAAAATATTCGCTCCTGCCGATACAACAATGACACCATCATCTAATAACTCTTTAATATATGGTTTGACTTCTTCTTTAAAGACAAGTCCTAACATAAGTCCAAGACCTCTTCTTGATTCTAATACGTCATAATCCTCAACCAGTTGATCTAATTGTTGGATAAGATACGCTGATACATCTTGTACATGATCTAAGATGCGATCGTTTTCCATGATATCAAATACAGTTTTGACTGCAGCACATACAAATGGATTTCCTCCATAAGTACTTCCATGATCTCCTGGTGCCATAGCTTCAGCAAATTTTTTATTCGCAACAAATGCTCCAACCGGTACACCAGCACCGATTCCTTTAGCGAGGCACACGATATCTGGTAGGATATCATATTGGAAATACGTCATAATTGTTCCTGTACGACCCATACCACATTGTACTTCATCAAGAATTAAACAAATATCATGTTGATCACATAATTCTCTTAATTCTTTTAGGAATTCCTTTTTACATAATGAAAGACCACCTTCACCTTGTAAAGGTTCAACAATGATTGCTCCCGTTCTTTCATTAATTAATGATTTAACACTATCAATATCATTAAGTGTTGCATATTGAACACCTTCAATTAAAGGTCCAAATGCTTCTTGGTAATGAGGGTTTCCTGTTAATTTAACTGAACCCGTTGAACGTCCATGAAAAGAACTATGAAATGAAATAATTTCACTATCCGCTTTACCATGTTTTAAGTAATAGTATTTTCTAGCAAGCTTTAAGGCACCTTCTGTAGCTTCAGTTCCTGAATTACAGAAGAAGACACCTTCTAGTTGTGTTGCTTCTTTAACTCTTTCTGCTGCTTCAATTGAAACAGGTGTATAGAAATAGTTAGAGACATGCGTTAACTGATCAATTTGATCCTTTAATGCTTGTGTATATGCAGGGTATCCATGTCCAAATGAATTCACACCAATACCAGAATAGAAATCTAAATATTGTTTTCCATTTGTATCATAAAGATATACCCCTTCCCCCTTTTCTAAGAGAATATCATATCTTCCATATGCGTGTAAAAACGCATTTTCTCCTCTTATATAATCGCTCATTCCTTACCCCTCCTTTTGAGAAAAAGCAATCTTTTCATATAAATCTACAGCCTTCATTAAGACATCTTCATTGAAATTAAACGTTTCAGTATGCAATCCACTATGGAATTGTTCTGACTTCGTCCCTAAATAGAAGAAAACGCCTTTAAACGCTGTTTGATAAAACGAAAAGTCTTCTGCTAACATTAATGCTTCATCTAATTCTATATAGTGATTTTCATCAATATGAGATTTAAATTCATCATATAATCTCGCATCATTAATAACAGGTGGATATAGCGCAGGACAAGTCCAAGTAATTGTACATCCATAAGCTAGCTCCATACCCTTATTTATATTGTCTATTTGTTTATATATGTCTTGATATTGTTGTTCACTATAACAACGGACTGTTCCGCTCATTGTCACTTGACTCGCTACAGCGTTTCTAGCACTTCCACCCTGTATTGTTCCTACATGAAGAACAACTGGCGAAAATGGAGATGTCATACGTGAGACAACAGTTGAATACTGTTGTAACAATTGTCCAGCAATTGTGATACTATCAATGCCTTCATGAGGTAGACCTGCATGCGAAGCTTTTCCTTCAATTTTAACATCAAGTTCTCCACACATTGCCATTAATGGTCCACTTTTACAAGCAATTTTTCCCTCATCAATAAATGGCATTAAATGCATTCCATAGACTGCTTGAACATTATATTTTTGTAAGATTCCTGTTTCTACAATAAGTCTTGCGGCACCTGGAGATTCTTCTGCAGGTTGAAATACCAATACAATATTGTAAGGACATGGAACGTTTATCTCTGTTAATCTTTTCGCAAAACCAAGAAGTGCACTCATGTGTCCATCGTGTCCACACGCATGCATACATCCTGTATGCAAAGAGACATATGAAACATCATTTGCTTCAGTAATCATAAGTGCATCCATATCACTTCTAAAAGCAAGTGATTTGGTATGACCATAATCAATATGAACAATTAAACCAGTCCCAACAACTTCTTCAGGTTCATAACCCATCTTTATTAACTCTTGTTTGATATATGCAGATGTTTTATATTCCTGTAAACCTATTTCGGGTATTTGATGGAGATCCTGTCTCCATTTCCTAAGTTGGTCCATACAATCACCTAGATTTTTCTTAAGTCATCCATTAATTGTGTTTTTTCAATCGTTTCTTCAGTTTTTTCCTCTTTGATAATACGTGCAGGATTTCCAGCGACAACCGCACCAGCAGGGACATCTGTTAAGACAATACTTCCAGCGCCTACGACTGCACCTTTACCAATTCTTACACCTTCAACTACGACTGCATTTGCACCAATTAACACATCATCTTCTAAGATAACAGGTGTTGCACTTGGGGGTTCGATGACACCCGCTAAGACTGCACCAGCTCCGACGTGGCAACGTTTTCCAACTTCAGCGCGCCCTCCTAAAACTGCACCCATATCGATCATTGACGCTTCGCCAATTTTAGCACCGATATTGATTACTGCACCCATCATAATAACTGCATTATCTTCAATCACAACATTTTCACGGATAAAACATCCTGGTTCAATTCTTGCATTGATATTTGTCATGTCTAACATTGGAATTGCACTGTTACGACGATCTTGTTCTAAATATGAATCAACAATTTTATCTTTGTTGTTTTCTAAATAAGTCTTTACTTCTTCTAAATCACCAATAAGAACACGGCTTTCTGGTGTTCCAAAAACTCTTAATTCTTCACTTGTTGGTAAATCATTCCCATTAACATAAACCTTTACTGGTGTTTGTTTTTTTGCATTTTTGATATATGCAATAATTTCTTCTGCTGTATTATACATTGTATTCCTCCTCATTTAATGTACCTTCAAATACTGTTGTTGCTGGCCCATTCATATAAATATGCCCACTTTCATAACTCACTTCTAATGTTCCACCAAGTAATTCGACCTGAACAGAACTTTCACATAACCCATTTACATAACTTGCATACATAACAGCACACGCTCCAGTACCACAAGCCAGTGTTTCACCAGATCCTCTTTCCCACACACGCATCTTTAAATGTTTTGCGTCAACAACCTGAACAAATTCAGTATTAACTGACTCTGGAAACATTTTATGATGTTCGAAACGTGGACCAATATCTTTAATATCAAATTCCATATCATCAACATACATGACTGTGTGGGGATTCCCCATTGAAACAGATGTTAAATGATATAATGTATCCTCAATTAGAATTGGTTCGTTAATCATGGTTTCTTTCTCAAAAAGACATGGTATCTCTTTTGTGTTTAATACAGGTATCCCCATATCCACTTTGACATAAGTTACAAAATCATTTTCTACTGTTAAAACAGCTTCCTTAATTCCAGCTAATGTCTCAATGTATAACTTTGTTTTATCCGTTAATTTATGATCATAAACAAACTTACAAAAACATCTTACACCGTTACCACACATCTTACCTTCACTACCATCTAAATTAAACATCCTCATTTTGAAATCAGCAATTTCAGATTCTAAGATAACAATTAAGCCATCAGATCCTATTCCAAAATGACGATCACTAATCTTTTGTATAAAACTTTCAGTCATAGGTACATTTTGATTAATTCCATCAATATAGACATAATCATTTCCTATACCGTGCATTTTAGTAAAGTTTAACATTTTTTCCACCCCATCTTTACGAAATATATTAACATTTTTTTATTAACAAGAAAAGACTTTTACATACGTGCATATAATAAATTGGTGATAGTTATGAAGTATATGTTAAATCGAATAAATCGCTTATGTTCAATTCTTGTCATTGTACTCATTGTATTGATCGGAAGCTATCATTTATTCTAAGAAATGAGTCAACTCATTTCTTTACATAGAGAAAAGGAAGAACAGTATCGTTCTTCCTTTTGTGTTCATATCATATTTAGTCTATGTCTTACATTGAGTTATGTTAATTCATTTACAACAAGTACCATCAAGTGATATACACAAAATTACCACATACCTTATATGAAATGAACCTCTATTATAATCCATTATATAATAGGAGTTCATTTCACAACCCAAACTTCATAAATATATTTTATTTAGAACAATCATATCACTACATATAAATGTTTAAAATTCATTTAAATATAATTATTATCACTTCAAGTTAAACAGTGTTTTGAGTTCAATTCTTTCAGATTTTTCAGTAGAAACACAATAAGTTATAATGACAAGTAACGCAGGTATGAGTCTATTCGCAAAATAACCAAATTGATTAAAACCAAAAAAGTAATCAAAATAATGGGCCCCAATATAAGCTAATACAAAATAGAGTACTGACCATTTTACCCTCTTAATCATTAAAAAGCTCACTGTGAGAAAGGCTACATTTATTGGTACAAAAGCGTAATTCCCATCCGTTACTATATTTTGTAGATGAACAAGATTTAAGACATTAAATAGAATTAGAAAAAAATAAAACAAATAATTTTGAATATTTTTCATATAAATTCTCCTTCAATTAATTTATAAGGATCAAAAAAGATAATGATCATCGCAAATATAAATATATCTATACTTTAACTATACAAAAAAAACAATTAATGTAAATACTTTTGTTATAACTATATGTCTATTTAGAATGTGTATGTCTCT
>CAMTOK010000018.1 GCA_947074115.1 uncultured Erysipelotrichaceae bacterium
GTTTTTTTATTATATAAATACCTTCACTTAAGATAAGGCAAGATATATAATCAATAAATTATTCATCATAAATAAAAATAACATTGCTTACAATGTTATTTTTCTATAATAATCTTATTTAAAATAATAATTGATTATATCATTTATTGAATTGTCATTTATAGATGATGTTAAAATACGATTATCTTTAATAGCGATAAGTGTATTATCAAATGTAAAACACAGGTCAACAAGATTGTGTTTGTATTGTGTATATAAAAGAAGTGCTTCTTGATATGTTTTCTTTTGAATACGTTCAAGATAAGAAACGCCGTTTTCTGAATGAATAATGTTACCATCTTCATCTAAAGGTAAGCGACTTAACCATTCAAGAGTCACTATTTTATTTTCAAAGAATGAAGATGCGATATCTTTATTAAGACAAGTTGTATAGTCCTCAGTAAATATAGGCGTAAATTCGTTAGAAGAAGAATACCCTTGATAACTTAAGGTCATGATAAAAAAATTATTTTTAGTATCCTCTTCTATAATCTCTGCATAAGAAAATGGAGATTGATGAGGTACCTCATTAACTTTTGGAAATATGATTAAAGCAATGATCAAATAAATGGTAGTTAATAAGAAGAGTACACTATATAAAATCTTCTTATGTTTTTGACTATACGCTCTTTTCATGTGTTTATGATTAACGAGATTCATTCCAAGTAATAAAAGAAATATGATTATAATAATGATACCAGATAACAGGTTTGTATAGAATGTCATTAACAATTGAATTGAAAGTATAAAGAAGAAAAGGTACATGAAGAATGTTGAACATAATTCTAATAATGAGGATGTCACATGTTCAAGGGATTGATCATCCATAGCTGAATGAATTTTGTGCCTTATCCAGAATATTGAGATGCCCTTAAAACCTAAATACAACCCAACAACAAGAAATAAGGCCATAAAAATATATATTTCAAAGTCAAAGATAATATGAGGTTTATCCAAAGTAAAGAATTGAGTAAAATAGGTGACTAGAAAACAAACGAATAAAAGAAACAAATTTAAGATTCCCTGTGTAAGTGATGAATATTTTAACAAAGATAATTTCTTAGAATAGAGATCAGTATAGATGGCATCAATGTCTTGTTGGTGAGATCTATAGATACAGACAGATTTATAATTATCAACAAATTCATAACCAATATCAATTAAGTGATCATTTAGCTCATGATCGAATTCACCATATGAGATACCATATTTTAATTCACAAGGTTCACCTCTTTTAAAAACAAAGACATCTAAAATAATTTGTGATAACAACCAACCGTGACGAGCTTGTTCTTCTAAATAAAGAATACACTCTTGTTCATTAAGTAATTTATTACCGATAAGTTTTATTGAGTAACGCATCAGTCTTCCTCCTCGAATAGTTTGGTATAGTTTTTTAACATAATCATCATTTTGTCGTACTCACTTTTTAATTTCTTTTCCCCTAGGGGGCTTAAAAGATATATTTTCTTACGATTCTCTTCACCGATCAAATCAATATAATTATCATTTTGAAAGCGTGATAGCAGGGTATACAATGTCCCGGCACCTACAGTCAATTGACCATCCGTCATTGTTTGAATTGATTGCATGATTTCATACCCATGTCGCGGTTTTTTTAAAGACAATAAAATATAAAACATTTGTGGGGTTAGTGTTTCAAATTCTTTTCTTGGCATATGACACCTCCTATATTGATAATCGATATACTTATATTATATGTGATACTATATCGAATATCAATACAATATAAACAATTTATGTCATATTTATATTGTTGATGAATTATTTAATCAATAAGGTATGAAAATAGGATGATTTTTTAAATGTTAATATCATTGAAAATAATTTATATTCATATATCAAATAAAAATGTATAATAATAACATATGTTCAATAAGGAGGTCTTTCTATGAAGATTGAAAGAACAAGGAAGTTGGTACTTGGTGCAATGATTGTCGCATTCTTTGGCGTTCTATCATTGTTTAATACATATACTGCAGGTATGATTGATGTTTTATTGTGTTTTGTATTGGTTATACCTATGGCTTGGTATTCTTATCACTATAAATTAAGAGATAGTCTCACTGTAGGATTTGCAGCAACATGTTTGATATTAATCGTTGGTGTCCCATACTTTATTATCTCAAGTTTATCTTCTATATTAGTTGGTATATTTATAGGTGAAGCATTAAAACGTGAATTGGGTAAAATGTCAATTTTATGTGGTGTTTTCCTCATCTATTTGTTAAATAATATTGTCTTGTTTGAAGTGTTGTCTGGTTTGGTTGGTATTGATTTGGTCACAGATATGAGAGATATGTATGAAGGGATAATACGTATAGCACCAGAGTTGGCACAAGCATTTACAGTTGAGATGATGTTAAGTTTGATTCCACTTATGTTAATACTTGTTTCAGTGTTAGAAATGTATATCTCAGTTATGTTTTGTCAGATTCTTTTAACGAGGTTGGGCGTTGTTTTTCCCGGGCAATTTCATTTGGCTGCGATGCATATCTCACAAAAATATGGGATGATGTTAACAGGTGTGTTAATTGTGACTTATATTCTCAAGTCGTTTGTTCAGTTGGATTTTATTGTATTTGAATATGTGAGTGTTATTGTGTTGTTTGTATTTGCTTTACAAGGACTATCACTTGCGATGTTTTATTCAATTATGAAACAGAAACGCTCTTTTATCTTTATCGCGTGTTTATTATTTATTATACCTGGTACACAGGTCGTCTTTATTATCCTAGGGATCCTAGATATATTTAGTGCTTTAAGACAAAAAATATTGTATAATAGGGATACAAATGAGTAAGGAGGGATTGTATGATTAGAAAATTAGTACAAATAAGGAATATGATTACCTTTGTACTGTTCTTCGAAAGTGTTGGCTTATTTTCTTTATATTTAATAACTAATAATAAAGTCCTCTTTAATCTTGCAATGTACTCAATAATAAAGAACGCTATTATGCTTGTTGTTTTGTTTTATATGAACTATTTATTAGACAATAATCACTTTAGTGTCGCTGATGCACTTGGACAAGATGCAAAACATGCCTTTCTATTTGGTGGTATAGGTTTAATTCAATATGATGAAAATAGAAACATTACTTGGACAAGTGATTTATTTAAGGAATTAAATATAAATATTATTGGTGTTAAATTATTAGAATGGCAACCATTACTTGCTTCTTTATTTGAAGATGAAGATATTAAATTGATTGATATAAAAGGAAAGAAATTCGAGGCATATAATAGCTTAGAAACAAAATTAATTTATTTAAAAGATGTTACACAATTGATTTCTTTACAACAAGATTACCAAGATCAACAAGTATGTATGGCATATATTACAATTGATAACTATGAAGAAACATTGGAACACGCTGATGAACCTAAGATGGCATTGATTCAATCAAGATCAAGACAAATGATTATTGATTGGGCATATTCTAATGGAATTATCATACGACGCTTTAAGTCAGGTGGTTACCTTGCTTTCTTTAATGAAAGAATATATAGAAAACAAGTTGAAAATAAGTTTGCAATCCTTGATTCGTTTAGAGAGATGTCTCGTGAATTAGATGAGGTTATGACGCTAAGTATTGGTATTGGTAGAGAGACACGTGTCCTAAGAGAACTCGATGAAATGGCTTCTTCAGCTCTTAATTTAACGTATTCAAGAGGTGGGGACCAAGTCGCTGTTAAGAGTGGAGATACTGTACGTTTCTATGGTGGTAATACTGACACATATGAAAAGAGTAGTAAGGTTCGTTCACGCGTTATATCACATTCTCTTGCAGGATTGTTAAAAGGTGCAGGCAATGTCTTTATTATGGGTCATAAGAATTCTGACTTAGATTCTTTTGGAGCATCTGTTGGTGTTGCTAAAATTGCTCAAGCCTATGGTAAAAAAGTTTATATTATTGTTGATTTTGATTCTATCGAACCAAAAACATTACAAGTTGCAAAAATGTTAAAGAAAGATCCACGTTATGAAGACATGATCATTCATTATTCTGAAGCAGTGGAAATGATTAAGAAGAATACATTATTGATTATCGTAGATAATCATAAACCAAGTTTAGCAATCTCCACGTTCTTATTAGATCGTATTAAGAACAAGGTTGTTATAGATCATCATCGTAGAGGTGAAGAATTTATTGAAGCACCGGTCTTAACATATTTAGAACCGGCAGCATCAAGCACTGTAGAATTGATTGTTGAGCTTTGTGAGTATCAACAAGTTGAATTGGACATCAATGAAACGGATGCGACAATTATGTACGCAGGATTACTTGTTGATACCAATGGATTTAAGCAACGTGTTGGAGTGAGAACGTTCCAATCAGCAGCTAAATTAAAAGAACTACAAGCAAATGTAACACAAGCATATTCATATTTAGAAGATTCATATGAAGAAACATTGAAGAAATTAACGATCACTCAAAAAGCATATAAATTATATGATAAGATATTGATCGCATGTGGATCAGATGATCAGGACTATACACGTTCACTCCTTGCAAAAGCAAGTAATTCACTACTAGAGGTGAGTGGAATACGTGCGACATTTACTATCGGTAAGGTAGGAAGAGGAATCGTTGCGATTAGTGCGAGAAGTACGCGCGATATGAATGTTCAGTACATTATGGAAAGCTTGGGTGGTGGTGGTCATTTTACAATGGCTGCAGCACAATTTGAAAACAAATCAGTAGAAGAAGTGAGAATTGCTTTAGAAGAAGCAATTGAACAATTTTTAGAAGATAGAGGTGAATTATAATGAAGGTTATTTTAACTCAAGATGTAAAAAAAGTAGGTAAAAAAGGTGAAATTGTAAATGTTGCTGATGGATATGGACAAAATTTCTTAATTAAGAATAAATTGGCTGTATTAGCGACAGAACATGGGAAAGAAATTGTTGCCCAAAGAAAAGAAGATGAAAGATTACAAGATCTTCAACATAAAGCTGATGCTGAAAAATTAAAAGAGACATTAGAAGGAATTACATTAGAATTTGTTATGAGTTCAGGTAAAGAAGGAAGAACATTTGGAAGTGTATCAACAAAGAATGTTGTTGAAGAAATGATGAAAGTACATGGTATTAAATTAGATAAACGTAAGTTTATTCAAGCAAGACCTATTCAATCATTAGGTTATACAAAATTAAAAATAGAATTATATAAAGGTGTTATTGGAACAGTAACTGTTCATACTAAAGAAAAGTAGGAGGAAAAAAACATGGCTAAAGAGTATCCACATGATACAGAATCTGAACAAGCGTTACTTGGCGCTATGTTAATTTCACAAAAAGCTTGTACTGAAGCTTTAGGTGATGTTGAACCGGATGATTTTTACGAGAATTCACATCGAATCCTATTTACTGCAATGTCAGAAATTGAGAAACTCGGTAGGGGTATTGATGTCACAACATTAACATCTTATCTCATGGATAAAAAGCAATTAGAAATTGTTGGTGGTGTTGACTACTTATTACAATTAAGTGATTCTGTACCAACTGCAGAACATAATTCTTATTATCGTCAAATTATTAAAGAAAAAAGATTATTAAGAAACGTTATTGAACAATCATCTAAGATTATTGAAGAAACATATAACTTAGAAGAACCAGTGCGTGATTTTGTGGAAAGGGTAGAAAAGAACTTTTTATCTGTAACTCAAAATCGTAAAGCTGGAGAATTTAAAGATGTCAAAACAGTTATTAATAATGTTGCGAAGCGTTTAACACAATTACAAGATACAGCAGGGTCTATAACTGGTGTACAAACAGGGTATTATGATTTAGACAAAGTCACTTCTGGTTTACAGAAGGGAGATCTTATTATCTTAGCTGCTAGACCTTCTGTAGGTAAAACGGCATTTGCCCTAAATTTAGCGTATAATGCATCTTATAAGTCTGATGAAGCAGTTGCTGTATTCTCATTAGAAATGCCCGCTGAACAGTTAATACAACGTATTCTTTGTTCAGCTGGAAGTTTAAATGCAGAATCAATTCGTTCTGGTACAATCTTAAAAGAAAATTCAGAAAGATTTTATGCTGCGGCAGATAAAGTTTCTAAATGTAATCTATTTATAGATGATAGTTCTGGTATTCGTGTAGGTGAAATTGCTTCTAAATGTCGTCGATTAAAACAAGAACATGGTTTAAAGATGATTGTTATTGACTATTTACAGTTAATCTCAGGACCATCTAATAGTCGTGAATCTAGACAACAAGAGGTTTCAGATATCTCAAGACGTTTAAAAGGATTAGCAAGGGAATTAGAAGTTCCTTTAATTGCCTTAAGTCAGTTGTCACGTTCAGTAGAAAAGCGTGAAAACAAAAGACCTGTATTATCAGATCTTCGTGAATCTGGTGCCATCGAACAGGATGCTGATATCGTATCATTTATACATAGAGAGGATTATCAAGATCCAAACAAAGAAGCTGAAACACAAGGAGCAACTGATATTATTATTGCTAAGCACAGAAATGGGGCATTAATGGATGTTCGTCTTGTCTTTCAAAAACAATTTAGTAAATTTTCTAATCCAGCGCGAGCTGATCAACAAATTAACCCAATGCAGGGTGTAAAGGATTTAAGAATGTAAAAGTGCGCATCGCGCATTTTTCTTTCGGTATGGAGGTAATATGTACAATCAATATAGAGAAGGATGGCTAGAAGTCATCTGCGGATGTATGTTCGCTGGTAAAACTGAAGAATTAATTAGAAGAATAAATGTCTTATCTTTCGCAAAAAAGAAAATGATCGTTTTTCGTCCTAGAATCGACAATAGATATTCAGAAACAGAAGTTGTTTCACATGCAGGAACACGTATTCCTTGTATCGTCATAGAAAAATCAGAAGAAGTCTTACAACATGTGAGCGATGATACTGAAGTTGTCGCAATAGATGAAGTCCAATTCTTTGATGAAGGTATTGTCGATATTTGTGAAACTCTTGCAGATCAAGGGAAAAGAGTTATGGTCGCAGGGTTAGACAAAGATTTTAGAGGAGAGCCATTTGGTGTTGTTCCAGAATTATTAACAAGAGCTGAATTTGTTACAAAATTAACAGCTGTTTGTGCGAAATGTGGCGCACCAGCAACGAGAACTCAACGTTTGGTTGATGGGAAACCAGCATCTTATCATGATCCAATTGTTCTCGTAGGAGCAGTAGAACACTACGAACCAAGATGCCGTCATTGTCACGAAATTGAAAATAAGCCTAAAAAATATTAAAAGTTCATTTTCAAGACATATTTCTCATTTATATTAATACCTGTCGAAAGACAAATACGATAGTATTGATTCCCCTCAAATCTATCATATATCCCTTGAGAGATGTTTCCCCAAAGCATCTCTCTTTTTATATCCCAAAAATTGAAAGTTCACATAAAGTTCTTTTTAAGTTCACAAGTTATTCATATATAAGATGTATATTTAACTTGTGAAGATAATAATTCATAAAAACTCCCTTAAAAGAATTTTAAATAAATTTTAAACTCCCTTAAAATTTACAGAAAAAAAAGAAAGCCGAATTCGGTTTTCTTTTTTTTATATTTCAATATCATTTGTTTGATCACCACTCCCACTCATGGGGATGGGTTCGCCTAAATAGGTTGGTTCAGGTTTAAAGATACACCAAGTAAAGTCTTTTATTCTCGCAAGAACTTCACGGAAGTCTCGGGATGATTGACCAACATAATCACGTAAGGTCGCACTGACACCAATTGAATCAACAGAGAGCTGTTTTGAGATATAAAGAGCGCGATAGAGATGATAATCCTGAGATACAATAATCATTGTTTCTACAAGAAAGATATCCCGTGCACGATAGACACTCTCGTATGTTGAGAAACCAGCGTGATCCATAAATATATCTTCACTTGGGACGCCTGCATCTATTGCGTATTGTTTCATTATATTAACTTCGTCATATGTTTCTGTACCATGATCACCACTCATTAAGAGTTTAGGAGCATAGCCCTTTTCATAAAGAGCGATAGCGACATCAAGGCGATCACGTAACATAGGTGTTGGAGCATTGTTTCTGACACCTGCGCCCAAAACAAGTATACAATCGTATTCTTTTTGTATATCTGATTGAATATAATCTTTTGTAGAAGAAACAATATAATTGTTTATACCAACTATTGATAAAGTTGGTATAACAATAATCATTATGCAAATTGTTAAATAGATTTTATAAACCTTTGATATAATCAATTACCTCATCTAATGAATATAAAATACGTGTTGTCATATTTGCATAATCGTCTTCAGGGTATTTCATATCAGGAATACAGATAACTGGGATTTTAGCACTATATGCTGCTTGAATACCAGCTTCGCTGTCTTCTAAAACAATTGCCTCATTAGGTAATACACCTAGCTTGTCACAAGAGTTAAGGAAAACTTCTGGGTCAGGTTTACCTTTTGTGACTTCGTCACCACAAATTGAATCATCAAAGTATGATTCAATACCTGCAAGGTTTAATATTGTATCAACACGATGTCTTTGACTTGAAGTCGCAACGATTGTTTTGTAGTTGTTTTCTCTTAAATATTTTAATAGTGGAATGAGCCCAGTTTTTAATGGGACACCTTCTGTTTCAAAACGAGATGCCATATAATGATGTACATCTTTAATGACACGATCAATAGGAAAATCATTTCCATATGTGTCATAAAATCTTTGGTAAATCCCTTTGATTGGTTTTCCAAGTAATGTTTTATAGAATTCTTCACTCATAGTAAGATTCATATCTTTTAGGACTTTTTGGTATCCTTCGAATGTGACTCTTTCACTGTCGATCATAAGTCCATCCATGTCAAATATAACGGCTTTCAGCATGATTTGACCTCCTTATGGTATAAGTATAAAAAGTGTGAGAATAGGTGTCAATAAAATAAGCGCATAATAGAAGATTATTTTGATTATTTGCGAGGTTTATATTATAATGTAAAAGATTTGGAGGTTATATAAATGAATAATATGTTAGAAAGATTGGAAACAATCGCAAGACGTTATGAAGAATTAAATGAAATATTAATGGATCCTAGTATCGCTAATGATATTAAAAAGATGACAGAAGCTTCAAAAGAACAATCTATGTTAGAACAAGCTTTCCGTTTATATGAAGAATATAAAAGAATTTTAACAGGTATTGAAGAAGCAAGAGAATTGATGAATGAAAGTGATCCAGAAATCAAAGAAATGGCTCACATGGAATGGGAAGAATTAAGTGAACAAAAACCTCTTATTGAAGCTAAAATTCAATTAGAATTAATTCCAAAAGACCCAAATGATAATAAAAACGTTATTCTTGAAGTTCGTGGAGCTGCAGGTGGAGATGAAGGTAATATCTTTGCGGGTGACTTATATCGTATGTATGTAAGATACGCAGAATCACAAGGATGGAAAATTGAAATTATGGATGCCCAAGAATCAGAAGCTGGTGGGTATTCAATGATTTCAGTTATGATTAAAGGTGAAGGTGTTTATTCAAAACTAAAATTTGAATCAGGATCACACCGTGTTCAACGTGTTCCTAAAACAGAAACACAAGGACGTGTTCATACATCAACAGCGACTGTTGTCGTTATGCCAGAAGCTGAGGAAGTAGACGTTGAAATTAATGCTGGAGATTTAAGAATTGATACTTACCGTGCTTCAGGAGCAGGGGGACAACATATCAATAAAACTGACTCTGCTGTTCGTATTACGCATATTCCTACTGGTGTTGTTGCACAAAGTCAAGATGGACGTAGTCAACATGATAATAAGGACAAAGCAATGCGTGCATTGAGAGCGAAAATATATGAAATGAAAATTAGAGAACAAGAAGAAGCTTTAGGTTCTGAAAGAAAGAATAAGGTAGGTTCAGGTGATCGTAGTGAGAAAATTAGAACATACAATTACCCACAAAATCGTGTCACTGACCATAGAATTGGTTTAACAATTCAACAATTAGATCGTATCATGGAAGGTAAACTTGATGATATCGTCGAAGGTCTTATTCATGAAGATCAACGTCTTAAATTATTAGGAGAAGCCTAATGAAATTAAGAGAACTCTTAAGAGAGTATGAAAACCAATTAGAAGAAGGACAAAGAGATGCGTATGTCCCTAAAGTTCTGTTCTATCATTTGGCTAATAAAGAACCTCATGAACTTTATTTAATGATGGATGAAGAGGTTGACCAATCTATTGAAGAGGAATTCAGAAAGGGAATGAATCGTTTCCTTGATGGAGAACCGATTCAATATATAAAAGGTAAAGAAACATTCTTTACAAGAGATTTTACTGTTAATGAATCTGTGTTAATTCCTCGTTATGAAACAGAAGAATTGGTAGAGAATATTTTATATAAAATTGATGATTATTTTGATCAATATAAAGAGATTGAATTGTGTGATGTTGGAACTGGCTCAGGAGCTATTTCCATCACTCTTGCATTAGAAGAACCAAAATTAAATGTTATCGCCACTGATATAAGTGAGGATGCTTTGGTTGTTGCGAAAAAGAATGCATTAGATTTAAATGCAGATGTCACTTTCTATCAAGGTGACTTGTTACAACCATTAATAGATTTAGATAAGAAGTTTGATATTTTTGTATCAAATCCACCCTATATCCCTGCAATGCAAGATATAGAATCAGTGGTGAAGGATAATGAACCACATGTTGCTTTATTTGGTGGGGAAGATGGACTCTATTTCTATAGAAAAATCTTTAATGATGTAAAGAGTATTTTAAAAGAAAGAGCTTTATTAGCGTTTGAAATGGGATTTGATCAAAGAGAACTTATGGAAGAAGCAGTAGAAGCAGCGTTTCCTCATATTCCTTATGAAATCATTAAAGATATTAATGGGAAAGATCGAATGTTGTTTATCTACTATCATCTAGATGATCAAAGAAACACCTAGACTTTATATTCGACATTTGTTAGAAAGAGACGCTAATCGGCTTGTGGAGTACCGTAATAAAGAAGAGGTTGCTCGCTATCAATCGTGGGATCATTACACTTATGATGAAGCGATTGTACGCATTAGGGAGTGTATTCGACATCGTGATTACATGTCTTCTATGAAAGATTGTCATATGGCAATCGTTGATAAGAAGACACATATCATCCTTGGAGACATCTATATCGATGTTAAACCTGATAAAACATTTTGTATGGGTTATACACTAGATAGTGTTTACTGGGGTCAGGGATACGCGACTGAGGCTGTGAGTGCCATTCTTGATTATATGAAAGACAATGGATTTAAAAGAGTCATTTGTTATGTCTATATAGATAACGCAAAATCGATAGCGTTATTAAATAGACTTGGTTTTAAACAATTTGAAATATCGTATTTCTATCAAGATATAGGATATGTGAAATATCTATAAAGACACATGAGTGTCTTTTTTTATGTTAAGATGATAAAAAGGGGTGAAGATATGAAAGAGTATGTATTGATTACGGGAGGAACTTCTGGAATTGGAAGGGAATTTGTTAGACTCTTTTCTAGGGAGGATAATGTTGTCGTTATTGCGAGAGATATAAAGGCATTAATACAAATAAAAAAAGAATGTGAACAGGAGTCTCAATATCATTGTTATATTATTCAAAAGGATTTAAGTGATGAAGGAAGTGTAGAAGAAATCTATCAAGAATTAAACGAACAAGGGATATTTATAAAAACATTAATTAATAATGCAGGTGTAGGTGATCATTGTTTGTTTTGTGAAGGAAATTTACAAACATATCAAAAGATGATTCAACTCAATATTCGAGCGCTTACTGAATTCAATCATATTTTTATTCAAGACATGGTAGAGAGGGGTAAGGGGTCGATATTAAACGTTGCTTCTATAGGTGCATTTCAACCTGGTCCTTATATGTCAGTGTACTATGCAAGTAAGGCATATGTGCTTTCACTAAGTGAGGCGCTTTACGTTGAAATGAAGGGGACTGGTGTTTTTGTAGGCGCATTATGTCCTGGTCCTACAAAGACCAATTTTCAACAAAGAGCACACTTTCATAATGAAGGTTTAAAGGTTAAACAAGCAGATCCTTCTTTTATAGCGTTATTAGGATATGAACAAATTAAAAAGAGACGTGTTATTGTTATTAATGGTGTGGTTAATAGATTAATGATTTTAGGTATTAAGTTTCTCCCAAGAGGACTTATTAGACAAGTAGGTATGATTATACAAAGGTCGCGTTCTATTGATTAATTATGATAGGATAACTTGTCAAAATAATTGGTATAAAAATGATATAAAAGTGGAATAATTTTATATTAATACAATAATACGACAAAAATTTTATAATCACTTTATTATAATTGGTTTTGAGGTGAAATTATGGAATTTATTATAAACCAAAGTCGAATTAAAAAAGTAAAGTATCAAAGCGTAGTCTACATATCAGTTCTATCGTTTTTACTTTCAAGTATAAGCGTATATCAAACGTCGGTATTGTTTATACTCCCAATACTCTACCTAAGTTATATGTGCGGGTATATTGCGATAGGAAGCTGTATGCTTGGTCTAGGACTCAGTGCACTATTAAGATTAATTCCAGTAGATGTTCTGATTTTGAGCGTTGCTGTAATTGGTTTATTATGGTCATTCAAACAAATCTCTACGATCAAATCGAAGTATGTTCCATATTTTCTCACATTGGTAGCAGGAGGATTTTACATCTACTCAGGATATGAACTCATTCCAATGTTGTTGTTAACTGTATTGACATTTACGAACACAATGATCTTTACATATATGGCGCCATTGTTTATTCATGGAGAAACGAGTTTGTTAACGCATGAGAGAATGAAATCATTATCAGTCGTTGTATTGATCTCTTTATTGTGTCTGTTACCATATTCTCCGATTGTGTGTTTTATAGGTATGAGAATTTACTTGTTATTAATGGTTGAGTATGAGTGCTTGGACGATGCCCTCCCAGGGCTGTTTTATGTTTCGATGTTGCTGATCTTGATGAATCCAGTATACAAAGATGATGTATTAACATTACTTATTCCATTATTCTTTTTTTACATGATTCCGTGTAAGAATAAACTCGCTATCGCTTGTTTATATTTTGCTTCGAACCTCATTCTCCCGTTCTTCGTTGACTATACTTACATGTATCATGGATTAATAGTATCAATCAGTGGTTTGTTGTTCTTTATTATCCCACATAACAAAGGAAAAGCGGTTTTGAGTACCGAATATAGGGATATAACAGTGAGACAAAAACTAACGAAACAAGTCGATTCGTTCTGTCGATTATTTGATCAAATGACATCAGTATTTAATCAAACACCTATGCATCAACATGCTTTGGAGTATATAGGGTATATCTATGAGGATGTCTGTCAGAATTGTACAAGTGCTGACACATGCTTCCATCAGAAATATGGTCCAAACCGTTTGGTAAAACTTATGAATAAAGGGCTAAAGGAATCTTATGATGATGCTGATATTGATTTTATTGATCAATATTGTTTAAGGCCACAACAATATATCGATTCAATAGAAGAATATCATAGAGACTATCATAAGATGTATCGTATTCAACAAGAGTATCAAACAATGAAGAAAGACTTATATCAACAATTTAGTTTGTTGAATGATGTCTTTAATCAGTTCTCCACACAGCTACAAGTTGGACATATTGAAGAGAAGCATATTCAGGAACATCTTGAAGGTTATCAATTTGAGGTAGCACATCTTAAGAAATACTATGAATCTCAAAATGTATATTATTTAGAAATAGGTTTATATGAAACAACAAGAGAGCAGGTTGTTGGTGATTTAATACCTATATTAGAATCGTATTTAAATGAAACGTTACAAATCGAATCGTTACAAGTACCAATGAATCAACTTGGATATACATATCTTGTTTTAAAACATCAGGCAAAATATTTTATACAGTATGGGTTAACTCAATCATCGAAGGATCCAATAGCGTGCGGTGATAGCTACACCGTTTTCTCTACAGATGAAAACCAATACTTTGCATTAAGTGATGGAATGGGACAAGGGCAAGTTGCATGCGAAGATTCAACATTAACGCTCGATATTATGAAACAGCTGATCTTAAATGGGGTATCACTGAAAGAGGGGATACAATCAGTCAATGCTTTATTAAAAATAAAAAATACTAATGATATGTTTACAACATTAGATATGGTTCAAATTAACCTAGCAGTTGGGTATGCAACATTCGTTAAGTATGGCGCATGTTCAACATATATATTAAGAGATCATGAAGTGATCGAAGTTCAGTCACAGGCATTGCCTATGGGTATAGTGACTCCACTTGAAACAATTACACAGAAATATACTCTAAAAGAAGACGATATCATCTTCATGATGAGTGATGGGTATTCAAGTGATTTTGGTTCCTTCTTAGAAAAGAATAAATATTTGATCGAAGGTGATCATCCTAAAGAAATTACTTCTCTATTGGCACAATTAAATAGAGAAGAAGAGAAAAGTGATGATATGACATTGATCATTCTTAAATTATGTAAACAATAATCGATGATTATTGTTTACTTTTTTATGTTATAATAGTGATGGAAGTGATGATATGAATGAACAATTAATGGATAAAAACGAATATTATTGTCTAGGTGTCTCTGGTGGATGTGACTCTATGTATTTAATGGAACACATGAGATTAGCGGGATACCGTTTTTGTGTTGCTCATGTGAACTATCATTATCGTGAAGATAGTGATTTAGATCAGGAACTTGTAGAAAAGTATTGTCATCGTTATGGGATTCCTTGTTTTGTTAAGGAGTGTAACCCTCATGAGTATCATCAAGGTAATTTTCAAGAACAAGCAAGGTTGATTAGATATCACTTTTATAAAGATGTTATGAAACAACATAACTGTATAGCAGTGGTCTTAGGGCATCATAAAGATGATGTCATTGAAACAATTGTGATGAAACAATTAAAGCATCAGTTGGTTTACTATCTTGGTATGAAAGATATAAATAAGGTGTATGGTATTGATGTGATTCGTCCAATGTTATCTCTTTATAAAAATGATATTAGACAGTATTGTGATGTATATCATGTTCCCTATAGGGATGATTATACGAATTTTGAAACTGAGTTTATGAGGGATAAAGTGAGAAATATAACTCTCAAGGATTTAAGTGAAGAAGAAAAAGAACGTATTTATAATGACGCTAGAGAACATAATAAAAGAATTGAAAATGAAGAGTTTAAAGTCAAAGGGTATTACCTAGACTATAAAAATAAGGGCTATTTAAGATATAAGGATATTCAAGGTATCAATAAAGAAATACTATTCTATTTGATATTAAAAGATCTTATTGATATAGAATATATTTCACTAGCTCTTATAGATGAAATTGTTAAGCAAATGGAAAGTTCAAAACCGAATATTAGCATGGATTTACCAGTTAATTATGTGTTCATAAAAGAATACGATAATATATTCATATTACCAAAAGAAGATAATTGTGAATATTCTTATTTGGTAGAAACAAGAGAGTTCATTTGTCCGTTTTTTACTTTATCAGACCAAGGTCATTTAAATGAAGGAATTTATCTTAATGATTATGACTTTCCTTTAGTTATTAGATCGTTTAAAAATGGTGATAAAATAAAAACGCAATATGGGACAAAAAAAGTATCTCGATTGTTTATCGATGCTAAGATACCGATGGCACAAAGAAAGGTTTGGCCAATTGTTTTGAATCAATTAGGAGAGATTGTATTAATTCCTAATATTGCTAAAAACAATGATTATTTGTCTATTAAACCCAATGTATTTGTGTTAAAATAGTGTCATTATAAGGAGTGGAAAGAATGCATAAGGACGTAAAAGAAATATTATATACACAAGAAGAAATTGCAGCAAAATGTAAAGAACTTTCAAAGTTAATTATGAATGATTATCATGATAAGGAAGTCATCTTAATAGGATTATTAAAGGGGTCTGTCCCTTTCTTAGCTGAGTTATCTAAACATGTGAGTTTGGATGTCACATTTGATTATATGGATGTGAGCAGTTATGAAGGTGTTGAATCAAGAACAATTACAATTAAGAAAGACGTAGATCAAGATGTTAAAGGAAAACACATTTTGTTAGTGGAAGATATTTTAGATACAGGGAAAACATTATCAACAGTTATGGCTATGTTCCTTGAAAGAGGTGCTGCTAGCGTTGAGATTGTGACAATGTTGGATAAAAAAGAAGGACGTACATACCCAATTGAAGCGAAATACGTTGGGTTTGAAATTCCAAATGCATTCGTTATAGGATTTGGTTTGGATTTTAATGAGAAATATAGAAATCTTCCATACGTAGGGATACTAAAGGAAGAGTGCTATAAATAGTTAGGAGAGCGTATGAACAACAAAAACAAAAGTTTAATAAAAGCTATACTTCCGTGGGTAGTCGTTATTTTACTTCTAAGTTCAATTATCCCTCTGTTAAATATGGGGACAACGACTGAAGTGAATTATACGGAGTTCACAACAATCATTAATGATAAGGATGTTACAAACGTAACAATCATGCCAAGTAACTATGTTACTGTCGTTGAAGGACAATATGTTGAAACAAAAGATGGTAAGGATGTCACTTATTCATTTAAAACAAATGTTCCTAAAACTGAATTAGAATTAGATTCATTAATGTTATTATTAAGTGATAAAGATATTGAAGCAAAGATCTTAAATGCTCAAAGTGAAAATATGTTGGTAGATACTATAATTAGTTTCTTACCATATGTATTGGTATTAGGAATGTTATTCTTCTTAATGAGAAGCATTGGAGGCGGAGGCGGAGGAAACTCTAAAGCTTTCGACTTTGGTAATTCAAGAGCGAAATTAGAAAAAGATAGCCCAACACGTTTTACTGATGTGGCTGGTGCTGATGAAGAAAAAGAAGAATTAACTGAATTGGTTGACTTCTTAAAGAATCCAAAGAAATTTGCAAGCATGGGTGCTAAAATTCCAAGAGGGGTCTTATTAGTAGGGCCACCGGGAACTGGTAAAACATTACTTGCAAGAGCAGTTGCTGGTGAAGCAAATGTTCCATTCTACTCAATCTCAGGTTCTGAATTCGTAGAAATGTTTGTCGGAGTTGGTGCTGGACGTGTGAGAGATATGTTCAAAAAAGCAAAACAAACAGCTCCATGTATTATCTTTATTGATGAAATCGACGCAGTTGGTCGACAAAGAGGAACTGGTGTTGGTGGTGGACACGATGAACGTGAACAAACATTAAACCAATTACTTGTTGAAATGGATGGATTTAGTGGAAGTGAAGGAATTATTATCTTAGCGGCAACAAACCGTGCAGATGTATTAGATCCTGCATTATTAAGACCAGGTCGTTTTGATAGACAAATCATGGTTGCTAATCCTGATAAAAAGGCAAGAGCTGAAATCTTAAAAGTTCATGCACGTAATAAAAAGTTTGCTCCTGATGTAAACTTTGACAACGTAGCACAAAGAACACCTGGATTCTCAGGTGCAGAACTTGCGAACGTATTAAATGAAGCAGCTTTATTAGCGGTTAGACAAGGTCACCAATTAATTACATTAGATGATGTAGATGAAGCGATTGACCGTGTTATTGGTGGACCTGCAAAGAAATCAAGAAAGTACACAGAACAAGAAAGAAAACTTGTTGCTTATCATGAAGCAGGACATTCAATCATTGGTTTAACTCTAGAAGATGCAAACAAAGTACAAAAAGTAACAATCATTCCAAGAGGGAATGCAGGTGGATATAACTTAATGACACCAAAAGAAGAAACATACTTCCAAACAAAAACTCAGTTAATGGCAAGCATTACTGGATTTATGGGTGGACGTGTTGCTGAAGAAGTCTTCTTCGGTGATGTGACTTCAGGTGCTCATAATGATATTGAACAGGCAACACGTATTGCACGTTTAATGGTTACTGAATTAGGTATGTCTGATTTAGGACCAATCAAATATGCTTCAGGTCAAGATGCAGTGTTCTTAGGTCGTGATTATTCTTCAACAAGCAATACTCACTCTGGACAAATTGCATTTGAAATTGATCAAGAAGTTAGAAAAATCATCGATAATTGTTATGAAGATTGTAAGCGAATAATTATTGAACAAAAGGATAAACTATCATTAATCGCTGAAACATTATTAGAATACGAAACATTAAATGGAGAACAAATCGAAGAACTTTATCAAACAGGTTCTATGCCAGAAATGCACGATGGAAGTGTAGAGTCAAACGATGATGACAATGCACCTCATACTCCTAAAACTGCAGAAGAAGTTGTAAATGACTTATCTAAGTTTGAAGATGATTTATTGGATGAAATGAAATAAGCGCTTAGCGCTTTTTTCTTAGAAAGGATAAAAATAAGATGAAAAGAAGTACAATAAGTAAAATTATTATATCAATTTTAATATTAAGTATGGTACTCCCTATGCTTGCTTATTTTGCGATGGGTGGTTAAATGAAAGATTATTTAGTTAGAGGAATAGTAAAAGAACATCATTGTCGTGTCTTTGCTTGTCAAACAACGGAGTTGTTAGAAGTCGCAAGACAAAAACATGGTTTATGGCCGACAGCTTCAGCGGCATTAGGTCGTTTAATGTCAGTGACATTAATGATGGGTGCGATGAATAAGAATAATGAGAAGTTAACAGTCACTGTTAATGGTGGTGGACCGATTGGAACAATGCTAGCAACAACAAACAGTGATGGAAAAATCAAAGCATTCGTATCAAATCCTGAAGTACACTACACATATAATGATACTGGAAAATTAGCAGTCGGTGTTGCAGTTGGACGCGAAGGAACATTACAAGTGATTAAAGATATGGGATTAAAAGACCCATTCTGTGGATCAGTTGAATTACAAAGTGGTGAAATAGGAGATGATTTCTCTTATTACTTTATGGTGTCTGAACAAGTACCATCAGTTGTTTCTGTAGGTGTTCTTGTCAATGATACAAATGAAATCTTATCTAGTGGTGGATTTATTATTCAATTATTACCTGATCATACAGAAGAAGATATTGAGTATATTGAAAATATTATGAAGGATTTCAAACCTGTTTCTACACTTATTCATGAAGGAAAAACACCTGAACAAATCATTGAAATGATTTTTGATGATGTTGAATTTTTAGAAACACAAGATTTGTTCTTTGAATGTGATTGTTCTAAGGAGAAATTATCTCAAGCATTAATCACAGTTGGTCATGATGAATTACAAACTATGATTGAAGAAGATCATGGTTGTGAAATGACTTGTCATTTCTGTAATACACAATATCAATTTAATGAAGACGAATTAAAAGACTTAATGCAATAGGCATCCGATTGGATGCCTTTGTTTTGGGTAAAATAGGATAAGAGGTGAATATATGGTTAATAAGAAAGTTGCTGAATCAACAAACTATACTTTACTCGGTATTATATTACTTGTTATAGGTGTTGTTGTTATTATTGAAAAGAGTGTTGTCTTATCTGTATTGTTTTTAGTTTTAGGGATCAGTTCTCTTTGGGGTGCTGTAACAATGTTTTTACATATGTTTAGTCAAAAACATGAAGAAAAGATTACGATAGCACAAATACTACTTAAAGCAGCACTTGGTGTTATGTTCTTATATTATAGAAATATACCAATGTCTGTCGTAACGATACTCTTTAGTATTTATATGTTGTTATACGCTTTTACATATATGATCAATGCGGTCATTTATTATAAGAATCATCAAAAAGGATTCTTAGGTCAGTTTATACGTATGGTATTTTACTTCGTATTTGCATTCTCATTGATGTTTTCACCATTAATGAGTTTAGATACACTTATGATCATTATGGGATCATATTGTATTCTTTTAGCATTAACATACTTTAGCGATGCATTAGAAGAAGGTGTTAGCGATGAAACAAAAAATAGATATAAAAGAAAAGTAAGAATATCACTTCCAGTTGCCTTAGCAGCATTACTTCCTAAGATCACTTTGGTAAAAATAAACCAATGTTTAGAAGAAGATGAAGACTATGAATTTGAAAGTAAAAAAGAAGATGTTGTCCCTGATATGATGATATATATCCACGCAGTGGATAGTGGCTTTGGAGCAGTTGGGCACGTCGATTTAAGCTTTGAAGGAGAAGTTATTTCCTATGGAAACTATGACAATAGTTCTGCTAAACTCTTCGACGCTATTGGAGATGGAGTATTCTTTACATCACCAATAGAACCCTATCTTCCATTTTGTATTCATCATGAAAAAAACAATATCTTTGAATTTGGTTTAAAACTCAGTGATGAAGAAAAAGAAGATGTGAGAAAACAAATAAAAGAAATAAAAAGTGAAACATATCAATGGGATCCTGAAGTTGTTCAAAAAAACGATCAAGCCCATCCTGAATTATATCAAGATTTCTCTTCACAACTTTATTTAAGTACTGGAGCAACTTTATATAAGTTTAATAAAGGTAAATTTAAAACGTATTTCGTATTAGGAACAAATTGTGTCTTACTAGCTGATAGTGTTATTGGAAGATTAGGAACTGATATTTTAAATATTAGAGGTATTGTCTCTCCTGGTGTATATCTAAATTACTTACAAAAGGAATATTTAAGAAAAGGAAGTCGCGTAATTTATTCAAAAACATATCTTTATAAAGAATAGAAAAAATAGTCTCGTAAGAGACTATTTTCTATCTTTAATTGCATCTATTGGTTTCTTTTTAGAGATTTTAAATACTGGCCAAGCACTTGAAATAGCTGCGATAAAGACAGCAATAATAGCGATTAATCCGATTTCTAAGATACCAAAGTCTAATACAGTCACTAATAAGTGGAATTCATTTCTAATGAATGCGTTGATGACTGTGACACCAATTGCAGTCATGATGCATGCAAAAATAGTATTAATTGCAGCAATCATTAAACTTTCATTGAAGAAGATTTTTAATACATCTAACCCTCTAGCACCGACAGCTCTTAGTATACCAATCTCACGTTTCTTGTTAGAAATACTTGTTGCGATAAAGTTACTAAACATCACAGCTGCAAATATAGCAAATGCGATCCCTACACCCAAGAAGATATTCTTCATCATATCGATACCATCATTAACTGAGTATAATGCAGGCATAACAGCGTTCGCTAATTTGTAGTCAGAATCTTCTATACCATCATTATATGAGTAAGTGATAATATCTTTTAAAACGTCATCGTCTGGCATACTTGTTGCTAAGAAGCGGCAGTATCCAGTAGGTTTAAAGTTATTTTTAGTAATAAAATCATTTGTAAAGACAACATTTTGATTTTGTTGATCTCTATCTGGTAAATAGACACCTGCTAATTTAGCATATAACATATTGTCAAAATCACTATTGAAATAGAATGATGCTTCATAATCAAGTTTAAGGATTTCATCCTTATATTTATTTATAACTGAGTTAATAGCCCTTTCCATTTGTTTTTCATTATCAGGGTCAGTCACTTGTTCATAGACAAGTTCATTAATAGTCTTTTTGTTACTTAATTTAATTTCAGATAATGTATAGTAATTTACATATAAATCACCTGTAGAATCAAGAGTTATTAATTGATTTTTATTAATATCCTTATCATTATAGAAAGTATCAATACCATAATAAGAATCATTTATAAAGAAATTAAACCAATAACGACTTGAATTAGTTTCATATCCTTTTGTATTTTCAACAATTGTATCAAATGTGTTTTGTGTGATATAACCAAGGTTATGGAAACTTTGATTAAGCAATTGATCCAATTCTTGTTGCATGTAATACATAGTAAAGTTATCTTGATTTTTCTTATCTTTTAAGACATCATAGCGCGTTGTATCTAAGTTTGTCGATAAGATCCCAACAATCTTAAATGTTTTTGATTTACTATTTAATTGGATAGTTATTGTTTTATCTAATAAATCTGTTGCTTTTGTTATTTTTGTAACAATAGCTTTCCCATTCTTATCAAAAATTTGATAATCAGTTTCTACAAAAGTACTTGCTAGTAAATCAGTTATAACGATTTCATTATCTTCTTTTGGTAATGAACCATTAAGAGTAAAATTGTTATCTTTAATTGTATCTTCATTTAAAACAGCTAAAGCTGACATATTTGTAGGATAGAATAAATAATTAGGATATTCTGATATAGAATCAGTTTTCGCGAAATGATTTGTAAGATCAAGACTCGTTCCATCATTTCCTCTTGAATATGTTTCAGTAAATTTAAGGTTTGTAAATTGATTTTTGATTGTTTGGTAATCATTTTTATCCATGCGCGTAGCAGTATAATAGAACCAACCATCATTGTATGTGACTTTATCTTCCTTATTAATAGAAATATAGTTAATAGCTGAATCTTTTAGTGAATTATAAGTCGCAACTTCTTTATTATAATTTGATAAAGTACTTGATAAACCAAATAAGGTAAATGCTGCAGTTGATAATAATATTGTCACTATTAACCTAAATGGTTTTAATTTAAGATTTGTAAAAGCCATCTTAATCGATTGACCTAATGGTAATTTAGATTTAATTAATGCAAATGAATCTTTAGTGTATTGTTTAATCTTTAAATGTTTATCTTCTGTTTCATTAAAGACTTCAATATTACCCTCATCATCAACATGATTTGTTTTCTTAATTTCTTTATTAGATTCTTCATTAAAGGAAATAATAGTTTCACCTTTATGAGTCTTTAAGTAAGAGACAATCTTATCAATATCCTCATCTGTTAATTTTGATGTATCATCAATATTGATAAATTCATCTTCTACAATAGTTATTCCATCATTTAATTGATTTGGTTTAATTGTTTCTTTATAAGTGTCACTGATGATTTCACCATCAGATAATTCGATAATTCGATCAGCATATCTTTTTGCAAATTCTTTATCATGAGAAACAATAAGAACAAGTTTATGTTTTGATAATTTCTTTAAAGTATCAAAGACTTGTTTACCAGTGTTGCTATCTAATGCACCAGTGGGCTCATCAGCCATAATAATTTCTGGATTCTTAATTAAAGCTCTCGCAATAGCGACCCTTTGTAATTGTCCACCAGACAATTCATTAGGCTTTCTGTCTCCTAATCCTTGAAGATCAACCTCATTTAAGATTGTTTGAACAGCTTCAGGCGTTGCCTTTTTCCCTTGTAATTGTAATGCGAGTGCAATGTTTTCTTTTACAGTGAAATTTTCCATAACATTATATTCTTGGAAAATGAATCCAATAAAGGTATTACGGTATGAGTCAAAATCACTTTGTTTAAAATCATTAGATGATTTACCACATATTTTGATTTCCCCTTCATCAAATTGATCAAGACCACCTAATACATTTAATAATGTTGATTTACCACTACCACTTTTCCCCAAAACAAAGACCATACCTTTGTCTTCGATTTTTAGGTTTATATTCTTTAATGCATAAACAGTATTCTGTTTTGTTTTATAAACTTTCGATAGATTTTTGATTTCTAACATTTTATCACCTCAGTCCACATTATACACACAATTAACATAATTTCACGTAAGGATTTCTAAAGAAAATTGTAAGAATAATGTTATACTGTCTTTATTATTTGATTTAAAAGAATAAATAAAAAGCGAAAAGAAGACTTTCGTCTTCTTTTCAGGGTTTACCAATATTAGGAATATAACTAATTGATAACTTACATCTATTTTTTATGGGGAGGAAAAATAGAGGGGAAAGTGTAAGCTATCTGTTAATGTTATTGACAGTTTTGAAGTTTATATACATCTTTTATATAATTTTTTTTATTTTTATAAAAATATTATTTTATGGTAGAATAAGACAAATGGAGGTGGTGCTCATGGGTGTCATTGATGGCATAGAATTAGGATTAAGTTACATACAACGTGGATTAGGAGTTGTTATACCATTAGCACTCCTTATAACTATTAGTTACCAAGTTTTCTATAAATATGCTTTAAAAGGAAAGAAAGAATTAAACTACCAGTATTTCTTACTTGGTATCATGAGTTTGTGTTACGCGATCGTTGTTATTTGTGCAGTTTTCTTAGATCGAGGAACAAATGCTCGTGTTGTTGTTTTACATCCCTTTAGTACTTATGGTGAGGCATGGGGACTTGCGTCTTTACAACAGTGGAAGAATATTATATTAAACTTTATACTCTTTATCCCCTTAGGGGTCATAATGCCTCTATGGGGAAGAAAGTGGAAAAGGGGTTATAAGGTTTTCTTCTTTGCATTATTTACGACACTCTTAATTGAGGTATCACAGTTCATATCAATGACAGGTGTATCAGATATTGATGATGTTATTGGTAATGTATGGGGTGCTATGATTGGTTATGGTATTGTAAGAATGTTTCAAGAAAGACAATTACCACTCAAAAGATATATTAAGAAATCTATTGTCTGGCTATCTCCTTTGTTTTTAGCAATCATTATGTTTTGTAGTTTGTATTCTATTTATCAAACGAAAGATTTTGGTAATATGGCTTCATTTTATATGTATAATGCACATATGAATAATCGAAGTATCACATTTAACGATATGGATGAATTGCCAAATCAAGCAAATGTTTATAGAAAAGTCGTTAATGAAAATATAAATGAAGATCTCGTAGAGGCTATCTTTGCTGAATATGGTTTAACCATAGAAGAAAGAATTGTTCATGATAATGAGGTAACATATCGTTCTTATGATCATATATTAACGATTTGGATTGATTACAATAACTATTATCTAGATTTAACTTATACAAATGATGTTGAAGAGAGTGATGGGAATGCTAAAATAATAATAGAAGCACTTAGTGATTTAGGATTTATATTAGATGAACATTATCGTGTAGGTTATATAGAATCTTCATATCATACTGCAGCACAAGTTTATTTCAATCATGATTTCTTAGAAGATCATACTGTTTTAGGTGAGTTGACTTGTATTTTAAATAAAGATGGACTGTTTAATGATATCGTTTATAGATTAAATAATTGTGAAAGTATAACGACCTTTGATCTTAAATCTCTAGAACAAGTTAAGAATGATTTAAAAGCGGGGCATTTTAATCAAACATATCTAGAAAACGAAGAGAATCATATTCATGTATTAGATATTGAATTAGATTATTTAAGGGATTCTAAAGGCTTTTATCAACCTATATATATTGTGACAACTGAGAATGGGTTTATAGTTGTCGATGCGAAAGTGTAAAAGACAGGGTGGGTAACCCTGTCTTTTAAAGAGGAAAAAGATGAATTTAAAAAATCATCTCTTACATATTATCAAGTATTTACCTTTGTTTTATCAATGAAACATGTTATATTATGGGTGGTGAAAATTATGAAAATAAGAGAAATAGAAATAAAAAATAGAGTGATTATGGCGCCAATGGCTGGCATAACTAACGTTGCATTTAGAAAAATAATGAAGGAGTTTGGTGCTGGACTTGTTGTGAGTGAAATGGTCAGTGATAAAGCACTTTTATATGGTAATAAGAAGACTGTAGAAATGTTACATATAGATGATGATGAACATCCTGCGAGTATACAAGTATTTGGTGGGGATGTTGAATCGATGGTCTACGCAGCTAAATTTGTTGATGAAAATTCTAATTGCGATATTATAGATATCAATATGGGATGTCCTGTTAATAAAGTCTTAAAGGCAAAAGCAGGGAGTTACTTATTAAAATATCCTGATTTGGTTTATGATATTGTTAAGAGTGTCGTTGAAGCTGTCAGTAAACCAGTGACGGTAAAAATTAGAATAGGGTATGATTTTGATTCAATCAATTGTGTTGAAATCGCAAAGCTTATTGAAAAAGCAGGAGCAAGCGCGATTGCAGTCCATGGGAGAACGCGTTCACAAATGTACGAAGGTGAAGCAGATTGGTCATGGATCAAAAAAGTTAAAGACGCAGTTAACATTCCTGTTATAGGAAATGGAGATATAAGAAGTCCTCAAGATGCAAAGCGTATGCTAGAAGAAACAGGTTGTGACGCAGTTATGATAGGAAGGGGTATTCTTGGAAACCCCTGGCTAATGAAACAAGTCGTTGAGTATGTAGAAAATGATGTTCTCCTAGAAGAACCGACTCCAGATCAAAAACTAGATCAGTGTCTTATTCATGCCAAAAGACTAATGGATGTTGACGGTGAAAGACTTGCAATGAAACAAATGAGAGGTCATGCACCTTGGTACATGAAGGGTCTTAAAGGATCGGCTAAAATTAAAAATGAATTATCAAGAATAGAATCATATCAAGAATTAGAAGAAATTATTGAGAAGTATAGACAGGATATACATGAACACTTAAATCAATAAGAAAAATAGTGTTAAAATGAATAAATATTGACAATTAAATCAATACTTTATATAATACAAATCGTATAGAAAAGGCAATGAATAGAAAAGTAATCATAATTATATTGTTTAGAGAGTCCTGTTTGGTGAAAAAGGATCATGAGGTTATGGTGAATAAAGACTAGGAGCTGTATTTTGGATCGAAAGTGATAAAATAACGTGAGCCACGTTACAGGCAACACTATGATAGTAGTGTATGAGGTGAATATAGTGATGTATTCATAAATTAGGGTGGTAACACGATGCTCTCGTCCCTTTGCGGATGAGAGTTTTTATATTATAAAAAGAAGGAGAACATTATGGACAACAGACAATTTAGTGAACAAGAATTAGTTCGTAGAGAAAAATTAGAAGATTTAAGATCTTTAGGTATTGACCCATTTGGTCAAAGATATGATATTACTCATTATAGTGGCGATATCAAAACAGAATTTGCTGATTTAGATAAAGAAGAATTACATGAAAAAGGTTTAAAAACAAAAGTTGCTGGACGTATCATGACGAAAAGAGGTCAAGGTAAAGCTGGTTTCATGCATATCCAAGATAGAGATGGACAAATCCAAATCTATGTAAGAAAAGACGCTATTGGTGAAGACGCATATGAATTATTTAAAAAAGCTGACATTGGAGATATCGTAGGTATCGAAGGTGAAATCATGAGAACAAATCATGGGGAATTAAGTGTTAAAGCTGAAGTGTATACACATTTAACAAAAGCTTTAAGACCATTACCAGAAAAATTCCATGGTTTAAGTGACGTTGAAGAAAGATATAGAAGACGTTATGTAGACTTAATCATGAATGAAGATGCAAGAAAAATCGCATTTGCAAGACCACGTATCATTCGTTCAATTCAAAATTACTTAGATACAAGAGGTTATGTTGAAGTTGAAACACCAGTACTTAGCCCAATCTTAGGTGGAGCAAGTGCAAGACCATTCATTACACATCATAATACTTTAGATATGGAATTCTATTTAAGAATCGCAACAGAATTACCATTAAAAAGATTAATTGTTGGTGGTATGGACGCGGTTTATGAAATTGGACGTTTATTTAGAAATGAAGGTATGGATAGAACTCATAACCCTGAATTTACAACAATCGAAGTTTACAAAGCATTTAGTGATATTGAAGGTATGATGGACTTAACAGAAGGTATCGTATCAAACGCAGCTATGACATACTTAGGAACATACGATGTAGAGTATAAAGGAAATAATATTTCATTAGCACCTGGATTCAAAAGAATTTCTATGGTTGACGCTGTTAAAGAAAAAACAGGAATTGATTTTAATGAACATATGACATTTGAACAAGCAAAAGCATTAGCAGAAGAACATCATATTACTGTAGAAAACCATTTTGCTTATGGTCATATTATTAATGAATTCTTTGAAAAATATGTAGAGGAAACAATCGTTGAACCAACATTCATCTATGGGCATCCAATTGAAATCTCTCCATTAGCGAAAAAGAATCTTGAAGATCCAAGATTTACACAACGTTTTGAATTATTCATTTGTGGAAATGAATATGCAAATGCATTTACTGAATTAAATGATCCTATTGATCAATATGAAAGATTTGCAAATCAATTAAAAGAAAAAGAACTTGGAAATGATGAAGCAAATGAAATGGATTTAGATTACGTAGAAGCATTAGAATATGGTTTACCACCAACTGGTGGAATGGGAATGGGTATTGATAGATTAGTGATGTTATTAACTGGTCAAGAATCTATTAGAGAAGTTATTCTTTTCCCTCACATGAAAAATAAATAAAAGTATTTACAAAAAAAGATATCCCTGAAAAGTGATATCTTTTTTGCATCTTAACGAGTTTATTTATAATTATATTACAAGCGTTTAGAATGCGCTTCTTTAGCAATTTTTTTAATGAAGTCTATAAGATCTAATTTGGTAATAAGAATTTGTTCCAATATGTTATATGGATCATTTATCGTTAAATGTGAATCCCGCAAGATTGTTATAAATGAGCGTATATTATCTATCTTAGTGTTGTTATATGTTAGTGGAACATCATATAACACATTGTTCATAGTTGTTATTTCGAGAGTGATTTGAGCAGCATCAAATCTTACACCAGTAGATAGACCATAACATATTTTTATAGATTTAATTTCAGAATAGTTTAGATTGAGAACTTGCTTCTTTTTCTTTAATCTTTCATATAAACTTAGATATTCATAAATTATGAGTTGTGATTCTTTATTATCCAATAATAAACCGTGTTTTTTAGTGCCCATTAATATATACTGATCCATAAATTTCTCCTATTCTTTTGAGTTTTTTTATAAGGCAATTGCTTTTCTAAATACAAAATTAAGTGCTACACTCATATTTTACTATAAAAATCTTTTATTGTATATGAACATATATTCCATTTTATTGCAGACTATAACCTAAATATACTCTTTAAGAGGATTGGTGTAACAGATCGATTTGGACAAGTGGGCTCACCATCCTTCTTACAAAAAGAATATCATCTAACCAAAGATGATTTGGTTCATGAAGTTATTTTAATGAATGAGGTGAAATAATGAAACTCTTTATAGATACAGCAAATATAGAAGATATTAAGAAAGCTAATGATATGGGGGTGATTTGTGGTGTGACCACAAATCCATCACTTATTGCTAAAGAGGGACGAAATTTTTATGAAGTCATCCATGAGATAGCATCTATTGTTGATGGTCCTATTTCTGGTGAAGTCAAAGCAACAACTCTTGATTATTCCGGTATGGTAGAAGAGGGTAGAGAAATTGCTAAGATTCATCCAAACATGGTTGTTAAGATACCAATGACCATTGAAGGGCTAAAGGCGGTTAAGATACTATCTGATGAGGGAATTAAAACAAATGTAACACTCATATTTAATTCAACTCAGGCTTTACTTGCGGCAAACGCAGGAGCTTCATATGTCTCTCCATTTTTAGGGCGATTAGACGATATATCATCTAATGGTCTCAATCTTATAGAGGAGATTGTAACAATATTTAATCAGTATGAGTACAATACTGAGATCATTTGTGCAAGCATTAGACATCCTATTCATATTATTGAATGTGCTAAGTTGGGAGCAGATATTGCGACATTGCCATATTCAGTAATAGAAAAAATGTGTATGCACCCATTAACTGATCAAGGGATTAAGAAATTTCAAGATGATTATAAAAAAGCCTTTGGTTAATTTCCTCCCAGTTATTAATCAAATAAAGATCTTAACTTTGGTTAAGA
>CAMTOK010000019.1 GCA_947074115.1 uncultured Erysipelotrichaceae bacterium
GTCTTCATATTGAAGATTAATGAAACATGAAAGGAGAAACTCTATTGAGTTTCTCCTTTATAATCTTTTATAATCTTCTTTGTTTAATAGTGATGCAGCATCCTGATCACAAATAACTGTAAAATTAGGATGTAGTTTTAATATTGTTGCTGGCAGATTTTCTTGAATCGGTTCATCTAAGAAACGTTTCAGTATTTCTGCTTTTTCTTTACCATTCACAATCATAACAAGATGTTTTACCCTCATTAAACTTTTTGGTCCCATCGTTAACGTATATGGTTGATGAGGGCGATCAGCATACGTTGGATTATGGAATTGTTTATCTTTATATAATGTTTTGTATGTATAGTCATCTAAACGCGTTGTCCCAGGTGTATTACCGCAGAAATGGCCATCCCACCCTAAGCCGATTGTCATAACATCTATTTCACCAGCATTTTTAATCATGTCATCAAACTCTAAATAATTATCTAAAGTTGTAATGTGAACTTGTGTTTCTGGTATATTTGCCGGTTGAAAGAAAACCTCTTGCATCTCTTTCCAGTTTGCACCGTGGGGTTCACCATCGTATGGTGAATCATCAAAAAGATAATACTGTATATCTTTATATTTCTCTTGGTCTTTGACATAAGGAATCATCATCTTATACATCGTTCTCGGCGATCTCCCTGATGTTAATGAGATATTCACTCGTTTGTCTTGCATCATTGCCCCTAGGACAATAAACATTGCACTTTCACTCATCTTTTCTTCTGTGTCTTCTATAATTAGTTTCATATAAACCTCTCTTCTTTTATATTATAACAATGAAATGATTATTCGACAATTTAAAACGCTTACATATTTAAGACTGTCTTATTTTCTATATAAAAAAAGAAGATTAAAAACCTTCTTTTTCCGCTACCACTGGCATTGGTGAATAATGGATATGTGTTAATTTCCAATCTTCTCCCTCTTTTACAAAGACTTGTGTTTCTCTACCGTGTGTTTCTATATTATCGTTATCCGCTTTAAATACAGCATAGAAATCCCAGTAAAAAGTGACAACTGCTGTTTGATCAGTAATCATCATATCTAAATTTTTAACTCTAAGATCTCTTGATGAAAATCTTCCCATTGTCTCAACATAAAATGCATTTATAATATCATTAACTCCAACAGAATGTCCTCTTGGATGTATAAAAGATACCTTATCATTATCTAACCATAATGATCTTCCTAAATCTAAATCTAATTGATTGATTGAGGTAACATAATTCTCAATCTTTTTCTCTAACTCTAAATGAATACTCATGTCCATTCCTCACTTTCCCTCTTATCATACATACCTTTCACTCTTTCGTAAAGTAGGTACAAATAAGTGTTATAGTATCTTTTAGATACTAAAAAAACTATAGCGCATAAGTACTGCTCATGATACTTATACGTCATAGTTATTTATAACATTTCTGGATCTGTGTATGGAGCCATATCTATACGTACAAAATATCCTTGGTCATGTGTACATACTGGACATTTTGGTGGTACATTCGTTCCTTCATAGATATGTCCACAGTTTAAACACATCCATCTTTCAGTCGAAGCCGATACATAAAGTTCATTATTTTCTAATAATGTTGCAAGTTTTTCAAAACGATCTCCATGTATTTTCTCAATTGCTGCTATCATCAAAAAGTCTTGTGCGACTTTGTTAAAACCTTCCTGTTTTGCAACTTCTGCAAACGCTGGATAAACATCACCATACTCCTCATATTCGTTATGTTTAGCCTTTTTTACTAAATCTAATACATTTTCATAGATATCTACTGGATATCCACCATCAATAAATACTGTTTCTCCTGAGAGTTCTTTTAAGTGATTATAAAAAACTTCAGCATGCGCTTTTTCTTGATCAGCCGTAAATTTAAAGACTTTTTCAATCATTTGTTGTTTATCTTTTTTAGCTTTTTCTGCTGCAAAAGTATATCTATTTCTTGCTTGTGATTCACCAGCAAATGCTCTCATTAAATTGTCTTTTGTCTGACTTGTTTTAAAATCAACTGCCATCATCATCTCTCCTTTCGTCATTATTATTCTCTATGTTCAAAAAATTATTCTAAAAAAAGAGAATACTTAGTATTCTCCTCGTTTATGAAAGTCTTTTTTATTGCCTGAAACTTTATGTCTTTCACCTAATTTATTTTCGATATCTTCTAATTTAATTCCTTGTGATGCCATTAAAACAAAAACATGATAGAATAAATCACTAATTTCTCCAACCAATTCATCTTTATCATCATTCTTAGCTGCAATGATTGTCTCACTTGCTTCTTCTCCAACCTTCTTACAAATCTTATCTATCCCTTGATCAAATAAATAGTTTGTATAAGATTTTTCAACGGGTTGTGTTTTTCTTTCTTCAATTAAGTCTTCTAAAGAATGAAATATATTACTATTTTGATGAGATTCAATAACATCATTAAAGAAACAAGAATAAGCTCCTGTATGACAGGCAACACCAATTTGTTCAACCTCTATTAATAATGTATCTAAATCACAGTCCAATGACATTCCTTTTATATGTTGGTAATGTCCTGATGTTTCTCCTTTATGCCAAAGTTCATTTCTTGAACGTGAATAGAAACATGTTTGTTTTGTTTCCAACATACGATCATATGCTTCTTCATTGACATAAGCCATCATCAACACATCTCTTGTTTTTACATCTTGAACAATGGCAGGAATCATACCATTCATTTTATCAAAATCTGGTCTCATTTATTTCTCCTCACTGGAATGCCGTGTTTCATACATTCTTCTTTTACATCACTGATTGTTGCTTCGCCAAAATGGAACAATGACGCTGCTAACGCTGCATCACAATCTGTTTTCTTAAAAACATCAATGATATCTTCAATACCACCGCATCCTCCTGATGCTATAACAGGTATAGAGACACATTCAATGACTGCATTTAACATATCAATATCAAAACCATCGCGTGTTCCATCTTTATCCATTGATGTTAATAGGATTTCACCTGCACCAAGTTGTTCACATTGAGTCACCCATTCAATTAAATCAAGTCCTGTATTTTCTCTTCCACCAGCAATATAAACATCATATCCAGACTTATCTTCTCTTTGTTTTGCGTCTATAGCAACCACTACACATTGAACACCAAACTCATCTGCAGCTTCTTTAATAAGCTGTGGGTTTTTTATTGCTGCTGAATTGACAGAAACTTTATCTGCACCACTTAACAAAATTGTTCTAAAGTCATCAATTGTACGAATACCGCCACCAACTGCTAAAGGAATAGACAATTCACTTGCGCCTCTTTCAATCAAGTCACGAATAATATCTCTTTCTTCATATGTGGCAGTGATATCTAAGAAAACAACTTCATCTGCACATTGTAAATCATATTCTTTAGCCAAGTCTATTGGATCTCCTACATCTTTTAATCCAACAAAATTAACACCTTTAACGACTTTACCATTTTTTATATCTAAACATGGTATTATCCTTTTTGCAAGCATGATAACACCTCTTTCAATTCAATTTTTCCTTCATAATATGCCTTACCGACAATACAAGCATAATAATCTAATTCATTCGCTTTATACACATCTTCAGCGTCTTTTACACCACCTGAAACAACGAAATTAATCTTACTGTTTTTATGAATATCTTCATATAAATCAAATGACGGCCCTGTAAGTGTTCCATCTTTTGAAATATCTGTACAAACAATATAAGTCACACCAATGGCTTCTAATTCCTTTAAGAAATCTAAATAATGAACTTCTGTTGTATTTAACCATCCTGCTGTTGCGACATAACCATTTTTCACATCAACGCCTACAACGATTCTTTCTGGTCCATATACTTTTATACATTCTTTTAGGAATTCAGGATTTTCAATTGCTGCTGTGCCTAAAATCACACGATTTATTCCAACTTCATTTAAATACAATTCTACAGTTTCGATATTTCGAATTCCTCCACCCAATTGCATTGGAATTGTTAATGCACTTCTCATTCTTTTGATTGTTTCTAAATTTGTTGTATTCCCGACTTTAGCGCCATCTAAGTCAACAACATGTAAGTACTTCGCTCCCATGTCCTCAAATCCTTTAGCGATGACTTCTGGTGATGAAGAATACACTGTCTTCTGATTATAATCACCTTTATATAAACGAACGGCTTCACCGTTTTGTAAATCAATTGCAGGTATAACTAACATGTGATCATCTCCTTAAACGCTAATAGTATTTTTTGACCGATTTCTCCACTCTTTTCTGGATGGAATTGACAACCCATAACATTGTCTTTAGCAACGAGTGCAGTCACTTTTTTATTTCCATATTCACAATAAGCAACAAGTTCATCTTCTGATGGGCTTGCCATAAATGAATGAACAAAATAAACATAATCTTTTTCTTTTATATTTTTAAGTAAAGGATGCTCTTGTTTAAACAACAATTCATTCCATCCCATATGTGGGATTTTAGCATCTACTTCCATTAAAGAGACATCACCCTTTAAGAATCCTAAACCTTTTGTTTCTTCTACCTCAAATCCTCTTTCAAATAAGATTTGCATCCCTAAACAAATCCCCATAATAGGAATTCCTGCTTCTTTTCTTTCTGTTAAAATATCTATTAATTGATATTGTTTTAATTTCTTCATAGCTGTTGGAAATGATCCAACACCTGGAAGAATGATACCAGTTGCTTGTCTGATCACTTCGTGATCACGACTAACAACTGTTTCTAAACCAATTCTTTTAAAAGCATTTTCAACGCTTTTTAAATTCCCCACATTATAATCAATAACAACTATCATATGTCTTCTCCTCTTCTATAAAACACCTTTAGATGAGACAATTCTATCCCTTTGTGTTTCATCAATTGTGACAGCTTTCTTTAAGGCTCTTGCAAAACTCTTAAAGATTGCTTCAATGATGTGGTGTGTATTATCACCATAGAGTTGATTAATATGAAGTGTCATTAATGATTGATCACTGACTGCTTTAAAGAACTCTTTTGTCATTTCTGTTTCATAATTCCCTAAGATTTGAGCTGGAAATGAGGCATTAAAGATTAAATATGGTCTTCCACTTAAATCTAAATGTGTTGAAACAAGTGTTTCATCCATTGGTATTGTCATTTCACCATAACGATAAATACCTTTTTTATCTCCTAAGCCTTCTTTAATACATTTTCCTAATAAAATACCTAAATCTTCTACTGTATGATGACTATCTACCTCGATATCACCATGACATTCTATTGATAAATCAAATTGACCATGAAACGCAAAGAGTTCAAACATATGATTCATAAAACCAACACCTGTATTAATTTGTGTTTTCCCTGTGCCATCTAAGTTCAAGGTCATTTTAATTTGTGTTTCTTTTGTATTTCTTTCTAGAGTATACTCTCTCATATTATTCCTCCTCAAAGCGTACAGCAACGCTATTGGCATGTGCATCTAAACCTTCAAGTTTAGCAAACTTGACAACATCATCTTTAAATGTGCCTAATACTTGTTTAGGGTAATAACTGTATGATGAATATTTAACAAAATCATAAACACCTAAAGCTGAATAGAACTTCGCTGTTCCTCCTGTTGGAAGGACATGGTTTGTTCCAGACATATAATCACCTAATGGTTCAGGTGTATATTCTCCTAGGAATATTGAACCTGCATTTTTAATATAAGGTAATGTTTCTAATGGATTATTGACCAATACTTCTAAATGTTCTGGAGCGAGTTGATTAGAGACATCAAACGCTTCTTCTATCGTATGCACTATGATTGCGCCACCATAATTGATTAATGATTCTTTAATAATTTCTGTTCTTGATAGATATGTCATTTGTCTGACAAGTTCTTTATTCACTTCTTCAACAAGTGATTGTGATGTTGTGACTAAGATTGCACTAGCAAGCTTATCATGTTCTGCTTGGCTCATTAAATCAGCTGCAATGTATTTTGGATTTGCATTTTCATCAGCAATAATTAAAACTTCACTTGGACCTGCAATCATATCAATATCAACGAGACCATAACAACATTTTTTTGCTGTAGCGACATAGATATTTCCTGGTCCTACAATTTTATCAACTTTAGGAATCGTATTTGTTCCTAATGCGACAGCAGCAACCCCTTGGGCCCCTCCAATTTTATAAATCTTATCCACACCGCATACATATGCAGCAGCCAAGATTGTTGGTGAAACTTTACCATCTTTCTTAACAGGAGTAATGATCACTAAATTTTTTACACCAGCAAGTTTTGCAGGAATCGCATTCATCATAACTGTAGAAGGATATGTCGCTGTCCCCCCAGGTACATATAAGGCAACATTTTCTAACCCTCTTACCATTTGACCCATCATCACTCCGTCTTCTTTATATACAGACCATGATTTATCAACTTGGTGTTGGTGAAAATCTGTTATTTGTTGTTTTGTTCTTTCTAGAATTCTCATGAAGTCACTTCCCACTTCAGCAACTCCAGAAATAATTTCTTGTTTTGTCACTAATAAATCTTTTGCCGCTGTGATATTAAAACCATCAAATTGTTTTGCATAACGCATTAATGCTTTATCACCATTTAACTTCACTTCTTCTATAATCTCTTTAACAGCAATATTCACTTGTTCAGATACATCTTCTTTTCTAGATGTAAATGCTGTTTCTATTTCATTTAAATTCCCCTTATAATTTAATATCTTTAACATCTCTTATTCCCCCTTTAATATATCAATTAATTGAAATACCTCATCTTTCTTAAATTTCAAACTCACTTTATTCACAATCATTCTTGTCGAAACATCACTAATCTTTTCAATAATCTCTAAACCATTTGCCTTTAAAGTCGAACCTGTTTCTACAATATCAACAATCGCATCACTCAGTCCGACAACAGGTCCTAATTCAACAGAACCTTCTAACTTAATAATTTCAACATCTTCTTGTTTTGCACTAAAGTAATCTTTAGCCACTTTTGTATATTTAGAAGCAATTCTTTTTCTTCTTGTAAATTCTTTTGTTTTGTATTCAGGGTATGCTGCTACAGCGAAATAACATTTCCCTATATCCAAATCTAACATTTCATAGTAATCATTAAAATCACTATCATCTAATGTATCTTTACCAACAAAACCAACATCAACAATTCCATGTTCTAAGAAAGTTAAGACATCATTAGATTTTGCAAAAATCATAGATATACCATCACTCGTTTCTATAAGTAACTCTCTATCTTTATTAATAATAGGATCCATATCTAAACCAGCTTCTTGTAACATCTTACAAACTTGCTTTTCAATACGTCCTTTAGTAATTGCTATTTTAATCATTTGACTCTTCCTCCTTATTTAGTGCACTCATGACATGACTTAAGTCATAACAAAATCCAATTGCAGGTACATCTTGATGGAAGTGTTGTAACAATGTATCATAACGTCCTCCATTTAAGATTGGATGAGCACTATATGAAGAATAACCCTTAATAATAATTCCTGTATAATACTTCATACTTGGTGTCATTGCTAAATCAAATGTAAAGATATCTTTATTTTCTAACTGTTCATAAAGATTTTTAAGTTCTAGTAATGCATCTTTTAGTTCTTGATCTTCTACAATAGCCAATGTTTGATGAATAATATCTATATCTCCAAATGCTCCTGGTAACATCATTAATAATGACTGTAAAGATCCTTTAATTTTATTTCTTTCTATCAATGTCATCATCGATGAAATATCTCGTCTTTTTAATATAGAGACAAATTCACTATCTTTAACAAGATCAACCAAACGATGATAAAACTTTGCTGAACTTAATTCAATTTTAATATCTTTTAATTGTAATGATGGCAAAGTATCTTGAATTAAACGTAAACATTCAAGATCTCCTCTTTCACCACTTACCCCCATAAGTTCTATCCCTGCTTGTAAGATTTCATTACTTCTTCCCTTATGACGTTTTTCTTTACGATAAACAGGTCCAAAGTATGCATATCTTAAAACTTGTCCTGCACCCTGCTTATGATATAACCGTGCAAGAGGAACTGTATAATCTGCTCTTAATGCAATTCTTTTTCCCTCATGATTAAAGAATTGAAACATTCTTTCTTCTTCAATACCAACATCCATTGTTTGATATAAATCCACATATTCAAATGAAGGTAAAACAACTTCATTATAATCGTATTGAACAAAATGTTCCCTTAAACTATTCTCAATACGTCTTAGTTCTTTGACGTTTCCAACCATTGCATCAGCACTCTCTTCTGGTGCTAAGTATTTAAATTTTTCCATATTCCCCTCCTATAAAAAAAGACGAGTCCATGACTCGTCGTTCTGGTAAGCCATTTGATACACCCATCTATATGACAAAATGGGCTGTATCTGATTAGATATAACCCTCTGTAGTCCAATGACGATGTAATTGTTTAAATAAATTTATAATTTTCATAAAAGACACCTCATTTTTTACCATTTTAGCATATTTAATATAATAAAAAAAGATATTTTTAAATATTTTATCAAATGTAAATTCTTTACCAAACTTCTTATCATTTATATGAAAAAATATAAAAAAAAGACATTGATTACTCAACATCTTTTAGAAGTTTATTTAACTTTTTATATGTATCAACAAACTTATAAGCATTTAATACATAAACATGACTTTTCTTTTCATGTTCTATAACAACATGAAAACGAGACTTAGCTTCAATTGATTTAATATTTTTATATTCTACCATTGCTGGTAATAACGCAGCAACTTTCCATTCATAAATAATCATTGAATCATCAAACATGATAATCTTGAATCTTGTTGCTAAGATCGTTAATGTTGCTAAACACAACATTGAGACAGCTAGCAATTGTGCAGGATTCTTATCTCCAAAGCTTTTTGTAAATCCGAAGATCATACATATTAATATAAATAAACATACAATTAACATTCTTAATTCTTTAAATTTTTTTGTCATTTTTATCACCACAAACAGTTTAACATAGATTGGGTTTTATGAAAAGTCTTGTTTGACGATAGAATTTTATTTCCTTTATAACAATTTCTTAAAATGTTTATTTTTCCTTATTAGCAATATAAAATTATAAACATGGAGGATAGACAAATGACATATATTGAAAGAGTATTAGATCAAGTTAAACAAAAAAATGCTGATCAACCTGAATTTATCCAAGCTGTTGAAGAGGTTTTAGAAAGTTTAGAACCTGTTCTTGCTGCTCATCCAGAATACGAAGATCAAGCAATCTTAGAAAGATTGGTTGAACCTGAAAGAACATTAATGTTCAAAGTACCTTGGATGGATGATCAAGGAAAAGTTCAAGTGAATCGTGGGTACCGTGTACAATTCTCAAGTGCAATTGGACCATATAAAGGTGGATTAAGATTACATCCATCTGTTAACTTAGGAATTATTAAATTCTTAGGTTTTGAACAAATCTTTAAAAACTCATTAACAACTTTACCTATCGGTGGTGGTAAAGGTGGATCTGATTTTGATCCTCAAGGAAAATCTGATAATGAAATTATGAGATTCTGCCAATCATTCATGACTGAATTATATCGTCATATCGGACCTGATGTTGACGTTCCTGCTGGAGATATCGGTACTGGAGCAAGAGAAATCGGATATATGTATGGACAATACAAAAGAATCCGTGGTGCTTTTGAAAATGGTGTTTTAACTGGTAAACCATTACCTTATGGTGGATCATTAATTAGACCTGAAGCAACAGGTTTTGGTGCTGTATATTATGCTAAAGAAATTTTAAAACACTTCAATGACACATATGAAGGAAAAACAATTTCTTGTAGTGGATACGGAAATGTTGCTTGGGGTGTATGTATTAAAGCAAGAGAATTTGGTGCAAAAGTTGTTTCTATCTCTGGAAGAGATGGTTATGTATACGATCCTGAAGGAATTGATACTGATGAGAAAATTGATTTCTTATTAAGAATCAGAGAATCTAATGATGTTAAATTAAAAGATTACGCTGATCACTTCGGTTGTGAATTTGTTCCAAATGCGAAACCATGGAATATTAAAGTGGATATGGCATTCCCATGTGCGACACAAAATGAAATTGGTTTAGAAGAAGCAAAACAATTAATCGCTAATGGTGTTAAATACATTATTGAAGGTGCTAACATGCCTACAACACCTGAAGCTGTTGCCTATTTCTTAGAAAACGGTGGAACTTTAGGACCTGCAAAAGCTGCAAATGCTGGTGGGGTTGCTGTTAGTGCATTAGAAATGGCACAAAACTCTATGAGATACTCATGGACTGCTGAAGAAGTTGATCAAAAACTTCAAACAATTATGAAAGATATCCATGATTCATCTGTTGCTGCTGCAAACAGATATGAATTAGGATATGATCTTATTAAAGGAGCAAACATTGCTGGATTTGAAAAAGTTGTTGCTGCAATGATTTCTCAAGGTATTTATTAATAAAAGGTGATTCCTTCAAGGAATCATCTTTTTTTATCTCCATATATAACCTAAATAAATCTAACATCCTATCAATTATAAATTTATATGAGAAATAAATAAAATTTTAAATGACTTGATTATTGTGTCCAAATGGTCTTTCTATTTCATACATATCTTATTCTAACGGTATTATGAGAGGAGAACAAAATGAGTACTGGTATTATTTTATATAAGTCTAAGACTGGGACAACAAAAAAATATGCACAATTATTAGCTGATGAATTAGATTATACTTTGGTTGAAACATCAGAGAATTCATTACAAAACATTTTAGATTATGACCATATCATTCTTTGTGGAGGTGTATATAATTCTGAAATATACGGCTTAATGATGTTTGAGCGCTATTCTAGGTTACTATCGAATAAAAAAGTAGCTGTATTAGCAGTTGGTGCTTCTTCAAACAATGAGATGATCATCACATATTTAAAAGAGCATAACTTAACTAGAGAACTGAGTCCAATCCCACTATTCTATGCACGAGGTGCTTGGATTGAACAAATGATCAACACTAAAGATAAATTACGTTCCTTATTTTACAGGCAATCGCCTTATAGAGAAGACCCTATAGAATTAAATACCCAATTAAATCAAACTGAAACCACACCAACAAATCGTTTTAATTGGTTTAATCCTGAGTATCTACAACCACTTATTTCATATATGAAAGAAACAGCATAAGTTTATGCTGTTTTTATATACGACCAAATACTCCACTCTTCTCCATATCACGTGATATAATCAAAACAAAAAGGAGAATTCTATGGATAACGGTATTATACTCTATCAATCAAAATATGGATCAACCAAACGATATGCAGACATACTGCAACTTGAACTCCAGTTTGTCACAAAAGACATTAAAGAAGTCACACTTGATGAGCTTTCACCATACAAAACAATTATTCTTTGTGGTGCTATATATGCTTCTGGTATATCTGGTCTGAAAGTTATTAAGAGTCATTACCCTTCTTTAAAAGGAAAAACAATCGTCGTCTTAGCCGTTGGCGCTTCACCTTATCAAATCGATGCACTCAACGATATTTATAAACATAATTTCTCAGTCGATTATTGCTCTATTCCCCTTTTCTATGCACGAGGAGAATGGGATGAATCTAAGATGTCCTTTAAAGACAAAACGCTTTGTAAGATGTTATATAAAGCTGTTAAAAACAAAAAAGATGAGGATCTTGAACCCTGGATGAAAGCATTGTTGAGTTCTTCAGGAAAAAAATGCGATTGGGTTGACTCTCAATATTTAAAACCTTTGCTCGCATATTTAAAGGAAACAGTATAGATACAACCAACAACAAAAGACGGTTATCACCAACACATGGTCATAACCGTCCTCACTGTTTTTAGATTGTTATTATCTTAGGAAACAAACTATGCAGTGTCTTTATTATATTCTAATTCTTTTCTCTTATATAACATGAAGATCATAATCAATAAATATGTTACAAAACATAAGAAGTATGGGTTTCTCATACCAACTTTAAAGATCCCTAAGTATTGTGAAAATTCAATAAAGTAACTTGATAAGAATACACCCAATTGATTTGCTGCTAAGATAATTGTTGATGTCATAGCGACAGAACTTGGTTGAGAAAAGATACCATTTAAAACTTGAAATAAAGAGAATATAATTGTAAATCCTATTCCTGAAATAAAGACACCGAGTGTAATAATGATAATATGACCACCAAATAGCACAAGTAACATACCGCTCATTGGTAACATAAAACACAACCAAACAAGATGATTCTTAAAGAGTCTTTGCATATATGGTAATGCAAGATTTGTGATAATACCACTACATGTGTAAATTGAAATCATATACCCCGCTATTGTTGCATTTCCTAAATTTAAATCTGACAAGTATAATGAAATTCCTGAAAGGAGTGGATAAAGTGTCATAGTTGCGAAGAATTGGATGATGACCAACATCCAAATCGTCTTTGAGATATGCACTTTTTCTTTTTGTTTTGTTTCTTCTTCATGAATTTCAACGGCAGGTTCCTTCATAAATACTATAGCAATCACACCGGCTACTAACGCGATTCCATTAACTAGGAAAACACTATACCACGAGATAGAGGCGAGTGTTCCGACAATCGGTGCAGCAATCGTTGATGTAAAGCTTCCAACAACATTTCCTAGACCAATATATTTAGCCAATTGTTGTGGTGGAACACTTTTTACAATCAGTGCATTACGAACTGAATAACACCCAACACCGACTCCTAGTAAGAAGCGGCACACAAGTATCAATACCCAAGATGTGTGAATAAAGAAAGGTCCTACCCCTCCGACAACCGCACATATTGTCCCAATAATAATAACTGTTCTATATTTTATACTATGCCCAACAAACTTACCGACAATTAACATAGTGATCATACTCACCAAACTCGGTAGAGTAATCAACATCATGACTGTACTGCTTGAGTATCCAGGCCATGCATTAATTATTGTTTGTACCGCAGGGTTCTCAAATGTTCCCCCTCCGCTTAATGTAAATAATAAAAGTATTGCAATATATTCAAATAATAATTTTTTCTTCATAAAATCCCTCCAACACCGACATTATAATCATACTTGATTAAAATTGCGATGTTATCCTCATCACTTAAAACAGTGTTCTCATAAATTATGAAAATGTGTTGATATTAATAGAACAGTGTTTAAATATCCTTTATAATAGAACAGAGGTGATTATATGCTTTTAGAACACAAATTAAAATCTATTTCATTATCACAAAATGAACAAGATATTGCTGATTTTATCATTAACAATAAAGAAAAAATAAAAACAATGTCTACAAGAGACATCGCAAAAGAAACATTTACTTCACCATCTTCAGTGATCCGTTTAGCTAAAAAATTAAATTATAGTGGATTTGATGAATTAAAGGAAAAGTATTTATTAGAGTTAGATTATATCAATACTCATTTTAATGATATTGATCCCAATATTCCTATTTCTTTTGATACACCTATCAGTCAATCTATACATATCATGGCAAGTCTTCAAAAAGAAACTGCTGATGATACTGCTATGTTATTAACACATACGTCTTTAGAAAATATTATTCAACTTATTCACAATGCTCAAACAATCTATATTATTGCTTTAGAAAATAATTATTATATAGCTGAAAACTTTAAATATAAGTTGAATCGTATAAATAAGAAAGTTATTCTCGAACAACAATATGGAAATTCTTACTATAATGGTTTTCATGCGAATAAGGATGACTGTGTCATTGCTATTTCATATAGTGGTGAAACAAAGAGGGTCTGTAATGCTGTAGAAGTTTTTAAAGAAAGGGATGTCCCAATCATCTCTATCACATCTATTGCTGATAGTTATTTAAGATCATTATCCTCATATACTTTAGATATTTCTACAAGAGAAAAACTAAATGACAAAATTGCGAGTTTTACATCTGAATACTCTATTATGCAAATATTGAATACTGTTTATTTAGGTGTATTTCAAAAAGATTATCATCAGAATCTCATTTATAAGATGAAGAGAAACAAATCAATAGAAAATAGATTTTCTCTTGAACCTATATTAAAAGATGAATAAAACGTAGTTCTTAATCAAAAGAACTACGTTTTTTATGACTCTTCTACAACTTCATTTCTTTCTGGTAGGTAATGATATGTTTTGTTTTTCATTACAACAAATACAATACCAACCACAACAGCTAATATTTCTGCAACAAACACTGATAACCATATTCCATCTAACCCTAAAAATAGTGGTAATATAAAGACCATAAGTATTTGAAATACCAATATTCTAACAACTGATAATGTTGCTGATATAACACCATTATTTAAAGCAGTAAATAATGATGTAAAGAAAATATTAAATCCACATACCAAGAATGAAAGTGCATAAACTTTCATACCATGGATTGTCATATCTAATAATGTTTGATCATAACCAACAAACAACATTCCTAGTGGTTTTGCAAGGACAATAGATAATATACACATAAAGACTGATACATACGTTGTTAGTATTAAACTCTTCTTTAAAAGACTTCTTAATTCTTCTTTATTTTGTGCACCATAGTTATAACCTATAACAGGAGTTACCCCTATTGAGTAACCAAAGAAGAAACTCATAAATATAATATTCACATACATTATAACACCGTAAGCTGCTACACCATTTGCACCAGCAAAATGTAATAACTGATAGTTAAATAACATTCCAATAAATGATGCTGATAAGTTAGTCACCATTTCTGATGAACCATTCGTACATACTTTTACTAACATTTTATATTCAAAGTGTGGTTTTGTTATTTTGAGGGCACTTGTATTTGGTCTAAGGAAGTAGACAATTGGGACAATAGCCCCAATAATTATACTCAGCGTTGTTGCTAGCGCTGCACCTTGAATCCCCCATTTAAAGTAATAAATAAAGATAAAATCTAAAACAATATTCATAATCCCTGTCACAATAGAAATCATTAATCCCATAGATGGTTTTTCTGCGACAACTAAGAAACTTTGAAAACTATTTTGTAACATATAAAATGTTAAACAAATCATAACTGTTTGCCCATATAACATACACTCTTTTAATATTGATTCGTCTGCACCTAAAAGTCTAACAAATGGATCTAAAGCTAGAAATCCGATAACTGTTAAGATGATACCACCTATAACTGTTACAACCAATAATGTTGTAAAATACGTATTGGCTTTATCCTTTTTTCCTTCTCCTAACGTTTTAGATATTAATGCACTTCCTCCAGTTCCTATCATAAATCCAAGAGCACCAAGTGCCATTAACATTGGCATAACAAGATTAACTCCTGCAAAGGCATCTTTACCTATAAAATTTGATACAAAAAAACCGTCTACTATTCCATATATTGATGTCACAATCAACATAAATACTGTTGGTGTAACAAATCTAACAAGTCTTTTGTAGTCAAAATGATCAGATAACTTTATTTTTAATTCATTTCCACTAATCATTTAAATCACCTTTCATTAAGACTTCAGTTGCCGCTTTAATCGAGACAATTTGACGTCTATAAATTTTAATAAATAAATCTCTTTCTTCTTTAGATAAAGTTAAAAAAGCATCGTCTTCTGCTTTCATAAAAGAAACAATATTCTTTTGACAATACTCAATACCTTGTGGTGTTAAAGTGACTGCTTTACTGTTTCTTGATGAAGGAATAGGAACAAGCGTAATATATCCACTCTTTTCTAAGGCTTTAATAGAAGAATTTACTGTCTGTTTTGGGAAATACCACAATGTACATAAATCGTTTTGTGTTAATAATTCATCTGATTCACATAGTGCATATAATATCCAAAATGATGAATCTGATATACCGAGATGCATAGCATAACGTTTATAGTTTTCATCATGTTCTTTAAGTAACTGATTTAATTCTAATATTTCTTCATTAATATTATATAACATACAAACCTCCATTATCCGAATTCGGATATTAACATATTAGTCCGATTTCGGATATTTGTCAATAAAAAAAGACCTTTCCTTAGAAAGGTCTAGATATTAATCTTCTTCTGGAAGAATTTTTAATTCATCTTCTCCAGTAACATATTTCATAATTGCGATAGCAGCATCTTTAGGTCCTGTGTATTCATTTCCTTTGATCCCTAATTTAGTGTGTAATTGTCCAACTAAAATGTTTTGTTCAAACATTTTGTTGAAGTAATCAACTAAGATTGGTTCAGTTTGTTCTCTTCTTTGAACTGGACCAAATGGATTTGCAAAGTAACTTCCTACTAAACCATTTTCAGTAGTTGTTCCTTTAGCCATACGATTTCCTGCTCTGAACACTTCTAATGCTGAAGTTGGATCTTTGAAGAAATCTAATGAAGGTCCTTCTGAATCATAGTTATTTGCATATAAGAATAAATCAACATCATGTTTTTCAACAACGTCTTTATATTCTGTAATAGGGATAACGATACGTGCATTGACTTTATCTGGGTTCATGAAAACTGAACGGTCTAATTCTTTAAAGCTATATCCTGCATCTAAATCATCTAAACGTACGAAAGCACCAATTTCTGTCCCTGAAGTTTTTACTTTCCCATTTTCATCTAATGATAAGACACCCATATCATCATAGATTGTTTTTAAATCTGTGATATATGCTGCTCCATAAACTTTAATTTGTTCAATAGTTTCACTTTTACCTGCTCCACTATCTCCCATAACAACGATGTTTTTCGTTTCACCAGTGTGTAAAGTCATTTTTACCATTGCACCATGGATTGGTAATTCTTTATGATTTAATTTTTGAATGTTATGGATTGTTAAAACCATTTTCTTCATATAACCAAAGTAATCGAAGTTTTCATTTGCTGATAAACAAGCAACGATCATATCATTCTTTTCATCTTGATAGAATCCTTGGTTTGCTTGACCATCTTCATATCCATAAACATATACTAAATCTGGTTTTCTATTTCTATATTCTTCTTCATCTGCTAAGTCGAATAAGTTACATAATGTAACACCTTGAGCCATGAATTTTGTATTGAAATAAATGAATCCTAATAAATCTCCAACTTTTGCTGGATAACAGAACCAAGAATCTGGATCGAATTTTTTATCTTCAATTGGATTAGATTTTACTTCTGGGAAGATTCCATCTCTCGTATTACGTTTTGAATACGCGATAAATGGAGGATGAATAACAACTGATTCGATGAAAGGAATTTCATCTAAGTTGCGGTATTCATATGGTAAGAATGGTCTCATAGTTGTTACAGTTAAACCAGCGTTAACACCAGCTGTGATTTGTCTCATAACTTTGTTTTTCTTACCTAATGAGATTTCTACAGTACGGTATACTGATAACACTAAAGCTTCAAATTCATCTTGAGCGTCAGCGAATTGAACGTTTTGGTAACCAGAACGTGTTTTTTCATTGAAAACAACAGCGTATCTTTGTAAACGTCTCCAGTATAAATAAATATCTTCTACTAATTGGATGAACATTTCAACATCTGCGAAATATCCTGACATTTCTGGACGAATATCACATACGTCTTCTACAGGCATTACTAATAATAATTTGAAGATCTTTCTTAAATCATTTAATAATTCAATATCATCTTCTTGTACTTTATGAAGATAGTTATATACAGTTGTATCTCTTCTTCTAATATCTTTGATAAATTTTCCTAATACCTTTGAAAAAGATTCGCTTTCGATTAATTGACAACGACTTTGACAAAATTCTTCAGAGAAATTTAAGATTGCATTTCCACGTTTTATATTAAATTTATAAGCCATAATTCCACCCTTTCTACGAATATATTTCTATATCCTTCACAATTTAGATTCATTCTATCAAAAAAATTTAAACTTGACTACTAAAAATATCAATTTTATTTAATGATAGCGTTTTTATTTTGTTTTATTTGTGAATATTACAAAATAAAACGTTTTATTTGTTATATTTATATATATAACATAATAATTATATTAAGTTGTATACATTTTAGTACAATATAAAGAAAAAAGGTCTTAAAAGACCTTAAAAAATACTCTTCCTATAACATCCTCTTCGAAATCGATATATCCGATTATTCGTGAATCAATACTATGATTACGATTATCTCCCATAACAAAGACTTTTCCTGGTGGAACAGTGTATGAGAAATCATCAGTATCCATTGGTTCATTAATATAGTCTTCTTCGATTAAAATGCCATTACGATATAATTGATTATCAATGACAGAGATATCATCCCCTGGCAATGCAACAATTCGTTTAACGATCATATCTTCTTTAGCAGCAACATCATAGTGTATGATGACAATATCATCATAATTTGGTTGTCCTCTTTTATAGAAAACTTTATCAACTAAGAGTATGTTACCTTCATGATATGTTGGTTCCATTGACTGTCCAACGACTCTAGATATTTGTACAAAGTACAAAATACAAAAAGTAATAATAACAGTAATGATGATTGTTTTAAAATAATCTAATAACGTTTCTTTAAAACCATTTTTTTCCATACCTACACCCCATAAACATTATAACACATTAAGAAGAATCTTTTAAGCGTGTTCTTAATTTCGTTACAATTTTCTTTTCAAGTCGTGAGACTTGAACTTGAGAGATTCCAAGCTTCTTTGCAATTGTCTCTTGATTGCAATCAAGCTGGTAGCGCATATAGATGATCATTTTTTCTTTTTCATCTAATTTTTCCATTTCCATTTCTAATGCCATTTTTTCAAACCACATATTGTGTGTCTTGTCTATAACTCTGTCCTCAACACTAATTGTTGCGCCATCCTTTTCATAGATTGGTTCATTCAGTGAAGTTGGATAATAAGATGAATCTATTGCTTCGACAACATCTTGCACATCAACATTCAAATATCGAGCAATTTCTTCAACTGTAGGTTCATGATTTGTTTCATTTTGTAGGACTTCTCTTGCCTTTGTTACTTTAATATTTAACTCTTTTAAAGAGCGTGAAACCTTAATTGTACCATCATCACGAAAATAACGTTTTATCTCACCCATGATAATGGGAACAGCATATGTAGAGAACTGTACATTATAAGATGGATCAAAGTGATTAATTGCTTTCATTAACCCTATGCATCCTATTTGAAATAAATCTTCTTTATCATAATAACTATTCTTAAATCTATGGACGATTGACCAAACTAAACCTAAATTATCTTTTACGACCTCTTCCTTAGCTTGTTCATCCCCTGAACGCACTTTTTCGAGTAGATCGAGTGTTTTAGAACTAGCCAAGGTGTTCCTTTAATTGGCGAGTCATAATTAGTTTAGTTCCTATTCCTACTTCACTTACAATTTCAAATGAATCAGCAAGTGTATCAATAATGGTCATCCCCATCCCTGCATGCTCTAAATCTTTTAATGTCGTATAAAAAGGAGCTTTAACCTCTTCGACATTTTCAATCCCTTTTCCAAAATCTTTGACAATTAACTGTACAGTGCGGTCTTCTGAAATACTCATTTTCAACACAACCTTACAATTTTCATTGTTATTATAACCATGAATGATTGCATTACTTACAGCTTCTGCGACTATTGTTTTCATTTCTATAACTTCATCGATGGTTGGATTAAGCGGTGTTAGAAAAGCGCCAACACTTGTTCTTGCGAAATTTTCATTGACCAACAATGCACTAAAAGTGATTTCCATTTCGTTCATAGTATCCCCTCCTTTAATTCCTCAATTGATTGGTAATATGGCATAATTTGAAATAACCCGCTTAATTCAAATAGCCTATAAGACACTCGATTTAATTCTGTTAAAATCAGTGTTCTGTGTTCAAACTTAAGTTGATTGTAACGTCCTAGTATCAACCCTATACCAGAACTATCTATAAATGTTGTATTTTCAAAACTAAAGACAACATCTTGATCTGTTTTTTCAAGTAATTCCGTCAATTCTTTTCTGTATGCCGGAGCACTCATACTGTCTATTTCACCACAGAAATAAACAACCAAAAGATGATTGATTTCTTTATAGTACATTGCATTTTCCATTCGCTCATCCCTCCTTTTGTGTATCATATACCAATTCATTTTTAATTGAAATGACTTCGTCAAAAGTAGTCATATTTCTACAAAAATAGAACATTAATGCAAAAAGGATGCATGAGCATCCTTAAGCAAATTGAGTAAAGAATGAGAAAAACTTTTCTAAGAATGATAGAGCATCTACATCTTCTTCTACAGTAAGATTGTAGCTTGCAACAACGATTTCACTCTTAATAATATCTAATCTAGCGACAACATCTCCTCGCTTTAATGGAGCGTTTTGAGTCATATAAGTGATTGTATGAGTCACTTCTTCAGTAGAATTTCTATCGTGTACATAAACGATATCTTGTTCACTGATCAGATTTGCAGTTTTTGCTTTACCTTGTTTCACATCAAATGTTTCAATTACCTCTTCTGATTTAAATAATGTTACATTTTCATATAATGAGAAACCATAATCTAACATACCTGCAATTTCTTGATTTCTGACTGCTGGTTCTTTTTCTTTCATAACAACTGCGATCAATCTTAATCCGTCTCTTTTAGCAGTTGTTACAATACAATACCCTGCTTCTTTTGTATATCCAGTTTTTAATCCATCAACACCATCATAACTTCTGAGTAATTTGTTTGTATTGACCAACCAAAACTTTTGAGCTGAATCTTGGCGAATATAACTTTCTGTAGTTGAAGTCATCTTTAATAAATCTTCTCCACCGATTTCAATCAAATAAGCTCCCATAAGTGCTAAATCTAATGCACATGTATAGTGATTATCATCATGTAAACCAGTTGCGTTCATAAAGTTCGTATTGACAAGATTGAGTTGTTTAGCTTTTTCATTCATCATCTTGACAAATCCTTCAATACTACCGGCTATACGTTCCCCAACAACAACACATGAGTCATTCGCTGAACTTAAACAAATTGACTGAAAGAGGTCATATAAACTCATTTGTTCTCCCTCTTTAAGATAGATTTGTGTTCCACCCATACTTGCTGCATAAGCACTGGCTGTTAAAACATCATCCCATTTTAATGATCCTTTATTAATGGCTTCAAACATTAAAATCAAGGTCATAATTTTTGTTGTGGAAGCTGGATATAAAGCTTCATTTTCATTTGATGCATAAAGAATTTGTTTTGTTGATGGTTCCATCAAAACAGCTGATTGCGCATTAGGCGCAAGTGTTACGCTATTTTCATTTTCTGCATATACCACTTTAGGAACAAAACATGCCATTATGCATAGACATACTAATATTTTCTTAATCATGTCAACACCTCAAGTCATTATATGTGTCACGGTTAAAAAAATGTGTTATTTTAGAATTATATCAATTTATCATCAAAATTTCGTATATTTTGTATATATTGACTACTTTACCTGTAAGACTTTTCCATATATAATAATGGAAAGGAGACATAAATATGTTAAAAAACAAAAAAGTTATATATATAGCAATTGGATGTATTGTTATCGGTTTATTAGCGTTTATGATTTGGGGCTCTAATAACACATCATCTAAAGATATAGATTTAGAAGATTTGAATGTTAACATCAATGCTGAAGTCACATCACAGCGTTGGCAGTATTCATTTTATGATTCGTCTGAAGCCCTGCTTGCTGAAGTTAATAAATCTCAACTCTTTAACTTAGCGGGGAAACAAGCAGTATCAATGGCTTTAGATACAGATGAATTATTTGACTATGCTATCTTAGAGTATACATTACCAATTCAAGATAATGATGAAATCAAAGTTGCATTTGTCTTAGAATTAGATCAAAATACACCTTATCAAAGCATATCATCAGTTATTAATGCATCTGTTTATAATGCAAATACAACTCATTACGGTGTATTGTCTTATGAATTAAAAGATGAACAAAATGTAGAATTTAATATTGATTTTAAACTTTACACTGAAGGCTTAACTGAAACAATCTATGGGAAAACAATTCACACTGGTGGAAATAGTGAAATCGTATGGAACCCTGTTGTTGATCAAGAGATTGATTATATTGTTCATTTAAGTGGAGAAGGTAAGATTTATATAGAAAAATAAAAGATGACCGAGGTCATCTTTTTTTATTTAACTACTTGTTGGGAAGTATCTCATCAATACACCAGCAACTTGAGATACTGGCATCGTTTGTAAAACAACACGCCCTGGCCCAGTCACAACTGTATTGAAAATACCTTCCCCTCCAAACATCATATTTTTAATACCTGGTACAGCTTGAGTCGTCATTGTACAAGTTGCATCCATGACTGCTACATAACCTGTATCTACAACAATTTGTTGTCCTGGCGCAAGATCATACTCTACCGTTGATCCATCTATTTCTACAAAAACGCTTCCACGCCCCTTAAGCTTATTCATGACGAATCCTTCTCCACCAAAAATACCAGTTTTAAGTTTCTTGTTTAAATAGACTTCTCTTTCTACTGTCGTTTCACTCGCAAGGAATGATGACTTTTGAATTATGATTTCTTTCCCTGGTTCAATATTATAATGTCTAATTTCTCCTGGAAATGATGAAGCAAATGCAATTTTACCATCCGCTTTTGCTGTGTAACGATTTAAAAACATTGTTTCTCCAGTAATCATTCTTCCAAATGCTTTTCCAATTCCACCATTCGATGTCGTCTCCATCTGCATACAAGGATCCATCCAAGCCATAGCACCGCTATCGCTCAACATCACTTCTCCTCTTTCTAAGTGGCATACAACCACTGGTAAAGGTACACCTGTAATTTCAAATTTCATTGATTATTCCCCTCCTATAGTATTGCTTTTAATAATAATATTCCAGAAGCTAGAGAAGATGCTAATGGAACTTGATGAACATCACAAATTCTCATTAATGCAGTCACATCAGGTTCATGCGGTTGTGCAGTTAATGGATCTCTAAAGAAAATAACCATATCCATTCTTCCTTCAGAAACCATCGCACCAATTTGTTGATCTCCACCATAAGGACCAGATAAACATCTATGAACATGTAATTGTGTATTTTCCATTATACGTTTACCTGTCGTTCCTGTCGTAAAGAGCTCATGTTGATTTAATAATGTTTCATATTCTTTTACAAATTCGACCATCTCCTCTTTTTTATTATCATGAGCGATTAATGCTATCTTCATTTTCTATCTCCTCTATTAAATTCATTTGTACCAAACATTGATATATTCCATCTAAGTCTGGTTCAATGAAAGTGCGATCTGCCAAAGCTAAGAGTTCTTCACTTGCTTGTTCATAAACAACACTTGTATGAACTCTTTCTAACATTTGATAATCATTCATACTATCACCAAATCCAATAGCGTCTTCTATAGACGCCCCATAGTATCGTAAGACTTTATCTATTCCATCTGCTTTTGTACATCCCTTTAAAACAATTTCACCATTAACATAATCATCTTCATCTTTTGAAAAGATCACGATGTGGAAAAACTCTTCTAAGAACTTAATACATCTTTCAAACCTTGATTTGTCAGGAGCAATAAAACAAACTTTAGGAACACCTACAGTTAAAATATCAAATTCTTGTATAGGTCTTCTATTTTGTTGTTCCATTCTCATTTCTAAGAAACGGATCAATTCAACATTATCTTGTGTCCATTCTAAGTGAAATTTCTTAAAGAACTCATTAACACCCGGTGTTTGATAAAGCGCTTCTTTTGTTTCTAAAGTAAACAAGATTTTATTATTAATAAATAATGTCATCACTTCAGACAATATATACTGATTGATCATATTTTCAAATATAAATTCATCATGAATCTTAACAAATCCACCAGCACTACACACCATTCCTTCGATAGGTAATGATGTTAAATCTTCTGTAATACACGATGGTGCTCTTCCTGTACATAAGAAAACTTTATGCCCTTTTTCTTTTAATTGTTCTAAGGCTTTTTTATTTAATTCTGTGATTTGACGTGACGCGCCAACGAGCGTTCCATCTATGTCAAAAAATAGATATTTCGTCATATATTTACCTCATTCTTTCATATTTCCATTATATCCTATTTTAGACAAAAATGAAGAAAAAAGACAAAGTTAGAAAATAACTTCATCTATAATTAATGGTTTCTTTACTTTTTCTTCAACAATTTCATAAGATGCAAGAATTTCATTTAAGAGTTCTTCATTTAAACCAGTGTTTGTATGCACTTCTAATAAATGTTCTCCTTCTTCTACATAGTCTCCTATTTTCTTATGAAGTATAATACCTACTGAATAATCTATTTTGTCTTCTGTCTTTTCTCGACCACCACCAAGTTTCATACTCACAATACCAAGTGTATGTGCGTGCAAATCTTTTATATACCCTGTCTTTCTTGATTTGACTTTGACAATTTGTTTTGGTAAATGGAACTTTGAAGGATTTGTTATATAAGATGAATCTCCTCCTTGAGCATTTACCATATCTTCAAGTTTTTTAATAGCTGTTTGATCTGTTATCGTTTGTTCTAACATTTTTCTTGCTTTATCTAATGAATTGGTTCTTTTGGCTTGAACCAACATATGACTTCCTGCTTCTAAACATAATTCTAATAAGTCTTGTGGTCCGTGACCATTTAATGTTTCAATTGCTTCTTTGACTTCTAATGAATTACCTATTGCATTACCTAATGGCTGATTCATGTTAGACAATGTCGCCCTTGTATCTCTATTTAAAGACTTTCCAATCGTAATCATTGTTTCAGCAAGTTTTTTTGCATCAGCTTTGGTTTTCATAAATGCTCCATCACCGTATTTAACATCTAACAAAATAGCGTCGCTTCCTGCAGCCAATTTCTTAGACATAATCGATGAAGCTATTAAAGGAATACTTGGTACAGTTGCTGTCACATCGCGCAATGCATACATCTTCTTATCAGCTGGAACGAGTTGTGCACTTTGCCCAATGATCGCTAATCCAATATTATTTACCTGATTTATAAAGGCCTCTTCAGTAAGATACACATCTATATTAGGAATAGATTCTAATTTATCTAAAGTGCCTCCTGTATGTCCGAGTCCTCTCCCACTCATTTTCGCAACTGGAACACCGCAAGCAGCAACCATTGGTCCTAACACCAACGATGTTTTGTCTCCTACACCACCCGTTGAATGCTTATCGACTTTAATGCCATGAATACTACTTAAATCAATAACATCTCCACTGTGCATCATTGCGTCTGTTAGAATAGCTGTCTCTTCATCATTTAACCCAACAAAGCATATTGCCATCAATAAAGCACTCATTTGATAATCTGCTAATGTCCCTTTTGTATATTCTTCTATAATATAATGAATTTCTTCTTGAGAAAGCGTTTCTCCATTTTTCTTTTTCTCTATTAAGTCAACAATTCTCATAAATGTCATCTCCTTATTTTTATTATACATGAAATAAAAAAGATAGTCATGAAAACTATCTTATTCAAAGTAAGTATTCACTTCGAAAATATTATTACCACGTAAGTAATCTTTAACCATCATTCTCTTTTTACCTTCTATTTGGAATTCAGTAATAATATAAACACCATCTGATACTTTAACACCAATTGCGTCATTAAAGATTTTAACAATTGTACCATTTGTTTGATGTGCATGATGTTTAACTGCATTCTCACAATGATGAACTTTTCCTGCCCAAATCTTAACAACCTTACCTTGATAAGTTGTATACGCTCCTGGCCAAGGATTCATTCCTCTGACATGATTAAACACTTGTAAAGCAGTTTGATTAAAGTTTAATCTTTCATCTTCACGACTTAATGTTTTCGCAAAAGTAATCTGTGATTCATCTTGAGGTGTTCTTGGATTTGTTCCATCTAACACTGAAGGTAATGTTGCTTTTAAAAGTTCTGCACCTAAAATTGATAAGCGATCATATAATGATCCAACTGTATCTTCATCTAATATAGGTGTTGTCACTTTAGAAATCATATCACCTGCATCCATTTTTACGTCCATATACATAATTGTAACACCTGTTTCTTTTTGTCCATCAATAATACATTTATGAACTGGTGCACCACCACGATATAATGGCAACAATGATGCATGAACATTAATTGCGCCTAATGCCGGTGTTTCTAGTAACACTCTAGGAACAATTTGTCCATAGGCTGCACTAATAATTAAATCAGGATTTAAATCAAGAATACCTTGATAATCTTCTTTTATTTTTGCTGGTTGTAACACAGGTATATTATGTTCTAAGGCTTCTACCTTAACATCAGGCATAGTTAAGATTTTCTTTCTTCCTACATAACGATCCGGTTGTGTAACAACAGCGACAATATTGTATTTTTCACAAATAAGCATCTTTAACACTTCTAGTGAAAAAGATGCTGTTCCCATAAATATAATTCTTTTGTCTTTCATCTCAACCACTCACTTTCTTTTTATTAGTATATCACAACTGTAAAAATCATACTAATCATATTGGAAAAAACCAACACGATAAATTCAATGACTTGTACACATGTTTGACTAATACCTTCAAAGAAAGATGCGACTTGGTTATCTGAATTATCTTGAATGACTATAGTTGATTGACCAACCTGTTCATTGTTATCTACTTTTTCCTCAAATTCATTAATAGAACGATCAAATAAAGTTGTTGATATTCTATTATCACCAAAGAAAAGACTCACTAAACACAATAAAAATAAGACCAAAATAATATCTAAAACGAAATCTTTCATGAACTCAAATACTCATCTATAACCAAACTGAGGATGTTGAGTGAGTTTTGGACTTCTTCATATGTGTTTTCTGTTGCGCCTACTTCAATTAAGATTGTATTGTCTGCAACACCTTGGTTATAATCGCTTTGTTTTAACATAACACCACGCGAAATTCCAGGTATTTTCCCATTCAATAAATCTGATAGTGTTTCTGATATTTGATTTGCTTTTTCATAGTTTGTACTTCCTTTACCAACGACAAATAAGAATTTAGCATAACTCTTTCCATCATAAGTGTTCGTTGATAAATTCTTTGCGATAGAGTCTCGATGAAAATCAATACATAAATCAAATTGTCCATTTTCAGAGACTGCAGCACTTAAATATTTTTTTGATACTGTATAAGATTTATCATAAGAAATACTGTTATTCACCTTATACAACTCAAAATCAGTAGTTTCATAATTCACTTCATAACCTCTTTGCTTTAACAATTGCATCAGATATTGACTCCCTTCTATCACGGAATTTGTTGCATATTTTTCTCCTTGATGAGTGTTATAAATATAAATAGATTTTCCGTTGCTACTACCAGTTTGTGTTCCAACAAGCGCTGATACAACACTTTGTATACTTTCGCTATAAATTTGTTGAAATGGAAGATTAACGACGATGATAATGACAACGACAATTTTTAGAACGATCTTTAAATTACTTTTCATGATCTTCCTCCTATACTATACAACCATTTATATGCAAAAAAAGGTGTATTTAGTACAACACCTTTAAGAACTTGAACGATTTCTTGAATTTTTTTCAATTATGTGAATATGATATGTATACTCACTTTTTTCTTTTTATTAATCCCTCATTATCAATAATACATATTTATATCCTATAAATATGAAATGTTATATTTGTCACTGATTTATCTCATCCTTATTTAAATAAAAAAGGTGTTTCACACCTTTAATATCTTAATGAATTAATTGAATTAGACAAGATTTTAGAAATCATTTCTAAA
>CAMTOK010000020.1 GCA_947074115.1 uncultured Erysipelotrichaceae bacterium
TTTCAATTTGTCTTGCGATCTTTAATTTATAATCTAAATTATTTTGATAGTTTAATGAAAAGAAACAACTATAAAGAACATTTAAGACAATAGACATAGATTCAATAGAAGAAAATCCAGCTATCTTAGAAAATGACTTTTCTCTAGTTGTAACATTTAATGTTACAGTAGCTAATTTAGATAATCGATTATCTCCGATACTTGTGATCGCAATCATTGGTACGTTATTATTCTTTAAATGTTGAGCTACCTTTAATAAAGCTATTGTTTCACCAGAATATGATAAGCAAATAGCACATTCATCTTTAGTCATCATAAGTGAATCTTGAAAGAAGTTTTCATTTGTAATATCGATATATGCTTTCTTATGTATTCTGTTTAATTTAAATGCAAATTCTTGTGCTAGGTAATTTAAGTTAGCAACTGCAAAAATTCTTACTTCTTTACTTCTTAATATCATTTGTGTTGCTTTTTGTAATGTATCATGATGAATTAATGACATCGTATCTTGTGCACTTTCGATGTGTAAGTTCACAATTTTGTTCGCTATTGACATAATTGTGTCTTGATTTGTAAATGGTAAATTTGGATCTATATTATGAAAATGACTTTTAATGTAATTAATTTCGTTTAAATATTCTTCTTTTAATTCGTTCCAACCAGAAAATCCAAGCTTTTTTGATATACGAATTAATGTTGATGGAGATGTATATGTTTCATCTGCAATCATTTTTGTTGAATATTCCGCTATTAATTCTTGTTTATCTAAAATATAATCGACAATAATTCTCTCACTATTAGAAAATTTATAATCTTTCATTCTTTCTTGTAATAACATGATTTCACCTCATCAATAGTATACTTTATTTGAATATCGTTTACAATATAATTGTTAAATTGAGAATGATTTGTAAAGGGCGTTTGATAATGGCTTGAAACTCTATCAAAGACGTTGTGTCTTTGATATTTTATTATTGTCAACAGACAGAAGTGAAGGGAGTTATGTATGAATAATTTGTTTGAAAAATATAAGGGGAGTTATCTCAGTTATTTCTTAATGTATAATTTCTATTATTTATCTTGGGCCTTATTTTCTTCTCTTATATCAGTTTATTTGATGAATAAAGGGTTTAAAGCAAGTGAAGTGTCACTTGTGGTATCAACCTCTTTCTTAACATCAATGATTGCCCAACCACTCATTGGTATACTCAGTGATCGTTATGATGTTAAAAAAATCAATATGATTCTTTTCTTACTCGCAGGATGTGGAGGAATCTATTTTATATTTGCGAACTCATTAATAAGTATCATTATTGGTTACAGCTTTGTATTAACTTTGATTAATGGAACAAATCCTATCATGGAGAAGATAGCGACAGTGAGTCCTTATCAATATGGAAAGATTCGTGTATGGGGAACGATAGGTTATGCATTAGGTTCTCAAATGGCAGGACTTATATATGATTATATTTCACCATCAGCGATCTTTATATGTTTTGTTTTAACTATGTTATTGTGTATGGCTGGTCTTTATGGAACGTGTGAAGTTAAAAAAACACAGGATGTAAATGAGCAAGTTTTAGAGAAAGGTTCATTCTTATCATTATTTAAAAATAAAAAGTTTCTCTATTATCTTATTATTTCAGCGCTATTCTTCGGTTTGACAAACATGTCTCATACGTATTTACCAGCAATGTTTCAAGATGCTGGACTACAAATTGGTGTCGTTTCAACTATACTCTCTATCGCTGTTCTCTGTGAAGCACCACTTGTCTTCTTTTCTAATAAATTTATGGATAAAATACCAAATAAAAAGTTGCTCATTATTGCATTTAGTATGGTTATGATTCAATACGCTATTTATGGTTTTGATCTTTGGATGGGATTAAAAGTTTTGATTACCTTGATTACAAAACATCCAGCAGGTATGTTGTTCATTATGATTAATTTAAAGGTTGTGAGTAGTTTGGTAGATGAATCTTATCAAATTACTGCACTCGCTATTGTACAAACGGTGAGAAATTTAAGTTCGATTTTATTTCAAAATATAGCAGGACAAATACTCGATATTACAACATATCAAAATCTCTTTTTGATAGCACTTGTGGTTATTGGAATTGGTTTTATCTTAACATTATTTTTTAAAGTTCCAAGTGGGAACGATAAAAAGTTATTTAATTAATATGACTTATAAAACAATACAGGAGGAATTATGAAAGAATTAAAAAGATTGGTTCAATTAAATAATAATACAGTTATGCCAACAGTCGCCATAGGGGTATGGCAAAGCCGTCATGAGACTGAAAAAGCAGTGACATATGCACTGAATCATGGTTATCGACATATAGATACAGCTTCTGTTTATGGTAATGAGGAAGCTGTTGGTAAAGCAATTAAGAAAAGTAATATAAAGAGGGAATCTTTATTTATTACAACTAAGCTTTGGAATGAAGATATTAGAAAAGGGAAAACAAGAGAAGCATTTGAAGACAGTCTTAAGAAATTACAACTTGATTATGTTGATTTGTTTTTAATTCACTGGCCAGTTGAAGGAAATGAAGATGCTTATCTTGTTATGGAAGAATTATATAAAGAAGGAAAAATCAAAGCTATTGGTGTGTCTAATTATAGAAAACATCATTTAGAAGCATTGCTAGAGAAAACAAATATTGTTCCAATGGTAAACCAAATAGAATACAATCCATTTATTCAAGATGATGAAACATTAGAGTTTTGTCGTCAACATCATATTGTGGTTGAAGCATGGTCACCACTAGGATCAGGTGCGTGTTTGGCAGTTCAAGAGATTCAAGATATTGCTCAAGAAAAAAGAAAATCAACTGCACAAATTATTTTAAGATGGTTACTTCAAAAGGGAATTGTTGTCTTACCTAAATCTGTTCATGAAAGACGTATTATTGAAAATATTAATCTCTTTCAATTTGAACTAAGTGATGATGAAATGACAATTATGAATTCACTCAATAGAAATCAAAGAACAGGACCAAACCCAGATCGTTTTGATTTTTAATGATACACTACATTGATGATTTAATTCATTATGTTTTAAAACATTATGAATATAACAGCAGTTATCTCTTAGTTTTATTAACACATACAGGTGTTCATGCGATGATCTTTTATTCTTTATCACACAGTTTATATAAAAGAAAGTTATATTGTCTATCGCGATTGTTATCACAACTAGGGAGGTTATTCACAAGGATTGAAATTCACCCAGGCGCAAGTATAGATAGGCGATTCGTGATTATTGGAGGGGTAGGTACTGTTATAGGTGAGACTGCAGTTATTGGTGAAGAGTGTGTCTTATATGATGAAGTCACACTCGGTAACAATGGAAAAGGGAACTATGAAGGCAAACGACATCCAACGTTAATGAATCGTGTAGTTATTATGTCTGGTGCCAAAATATTAGGAAACATAACTATTGGGGATGAAGTCGTGATTTCACCTCAAAGCGTTATTTTAAAGGATCAATACAAGTGAGGATGAAAAAATATGAATGGTTATGTTTATATGTTATTAACAGCGATGTGTTGGAGCTTCGCTGGTGTATTTATTCGGTTTAATTCACAACCTGCATTTATCATAACTTTTGTTAATGCAGTTATAGGGATACTCTTTAATCTCTTCTTTCAAAAACAAAGAATGAGATTAAGCAAACTTATTTTTTTAGCAGCTATATCACAATTTTTTATGGGGATGACATTTATCTTAGCCAATCAATTCACAACTATAGGGAATACAATTGTCTTACAATATACATCAATGATTTTTATTTTGATCTTTCAATGTATTGAAAAGAAACGACTTCCTCATAAATCACAAATCTTTATCATACTGACTGTCATATTAGGAATGTATTTGTTCTTTATAGATTCCTTATCGTTAAGTGGCATGATTGGAAATGCACTCGCAATTGTTTCAGGCATCTTTTATAGTTTACAGTTTTACTTAAATTCAAAAGAAGGTGCACATCCTTATTCCTCGATGATGACTTCATTCGTACTGTCATTATGCCTGTTCCCCTTTGTTATGACACGACTTCAATATGTTATGAATCACGAATGGGGTGCCATGCTTATGAGTGGAATTATATGTGCAGGAGTCGGAAGTTATTGTTTTAGCAAAGGGATTCAAAGGGTAAATGCATTTGGTGCGAACATTATATGTATGAGTGAAGTTATATTTGCGCCACTATGGGCATTGCTTATATTTGATGAAACGTTAACAGCGTTATCTCTTTTAGGAGCAATCATGATCATTGGTTCCATTGTTGTGAATATGATACTGGAATCTAGGGAACGTTTTACATTGAAAAAGGAGCTAACATAATGTTATATTTATCAATAATTTTCTCATGTATAATCGCAGGTGTGATTCAAGGTGTATCTGGTTTTGGTGCAGGCATTGTTTTTATGAGTGTTGTTCCATTTTTCTTGAGTCTTTTATCAAGTGCAGCCATTTCTAATGTGATGGGACTTGTTTTAAATATCTTAATGGTCTACCGCTATAGACACCATATCCAAAAAGAGCATATTCTCATACCATCTTTATTCTTTATTATCGGAAGTACGCTTTCTATTTATGGTAGCACGTATATAGATTTATCATATTTAAAAATTCTTTTTGGATTATTTTTAATCATCTTAGCTATCTATTTCTACTTCTTTAGTGAAAAAACAAAGATTCAAGCGAATTTATTAACAATGTTTTTATGTGGTTTTATCTCTGGTGTCTGTGATGGACTCTTTGGAGTTGGTGGGCCACTCATGGTTTTATTTTTCTTAGCACTGACAACACGTAAAGAAGATTATCTTGGAACAATTTCAACATTCTTTTTCATTGTGTGTACATTTAATTTGGGGTTAAGAATTTATAGAGGTTTATTAACAATTGATCTATTACCTTATTCACTATGTGCTGTCTTATTTGTATTAATAGGATTGTTCTTAGGGAATAAGATTGTTGATCGTGTAAATGATCAGAAGTTAAAACAAATAACCTATTTACTAATAGGAATTTCAGGTATGTTAACTTTTGTTACATCGCTATTATCTTAAATATAAGGAGGGGAATATATGATTCAATTTACTTATCAGAATCCAACAAAAATACTTTTTGGAATGAATATGATCAATCAATTAGGTTTAGAAGTGAGTCAGTATGGTAAAAAAGTATTACTTGTTTATGGAGGAAAAAGTTATTTATCAAATCAGTTTAATATAATCATCAATCGCATTTTAAATGAGAGTGATATAGAATATATAGAATTTGGTGGTGTAAGCGAGCCTTCACTCTATCATGTTAACGAAGGGATAGCGCTTTGTCACCAGCATGATATAGATGTCGTCATTGGAATTGGTGGAGGCTGTTGTATAGATGTCGCAAAAGCGATTGCGGTAGGAGCAAAAAATGATTGTGATATCTGGTCTATATTATCAGGTAAAAAGGATATGAAGACAGTTGATGCATTACCAATAGGCGCAATTGTTACAATTCCAGGTAGCGGAAGTGAAATGGATGGGAATAGTGAAATTATAAATACGAGTTTACATGCTCATGGGGGTATTGGTAGTTTTATAAAAACTTACCCTAAGTTCTCAATACTAGATCCACAATTGACATTATCAATTCCATATCAACAAACACTCATGCATTCAGTAACAATTATCATACAAGCATTAGAACAATATTTTTGTGATACAGAAGCGACACCAATACAAGATGGTTTTATAGAAACTGTTGTTAAAACAGTTATGAATTCAATAGAAACATTGCGTCATGATTTGCATAATCAAGATGCAAGAGGTCAATTGATGTGGGCAAGTGCGCTTGTGACAAATCGTATTTTAGGAAGAGGGAAGGCTGCTCCGTGGTTAGCTGGTCCTCTTGGTAACCTTATAGAGGAACCGTATCATTTAAGTTATGCAGAAGCGATTGCACTTATTTTCCCTAAATATATGCAGGTTTGTTATAAAGATCATATACCGCTATTTAAACAATTTGCTTATCGTGTTATGGAAATAGATAGTCAAGATCTATCGTGTGATGAAATCGCTAAAGAAGGGACTATTCAATTTCAAAAATGGTTAATAAAACAAGGTGTTCCTTTAACTCTTTCTGAATTAAAAGAAAAAAGGGTAGAATCACTTATAACAGAATCACAATTAGAATCAATAGAAATGAATAAAGGAATAGTGCGAAAAGACTTAAAACAAATTATAGAAATGACAATAGGAGGTTAATATGTTATCAAATTCAAAATTAGGTTTTGGTTTAATGCGATTACCAAAAAATATTGATGGGATCATTAAACAAGAAGAAGTGAACAGAATGGTCGACGCTTTTATGAATGCAGGGTTTAACTATTTTGATACAGCTTACGCTTATGCAGGAAGCGAAGCTGCAATGAAAACAGCGTTAGTTGATCGTTATCCAAGAGAGAATTATACAATTGCTGATAAATTACCTGCTTGGAAATTATCTTGTAAGGAAGATGTAAAACGTATATTTGATGAATCATTAAAGTTATCAGGTGTTGATTATTTTGATTTTTATCTTCTTCATAGTATTGAAGAAAGTCATTATCCAACATATCTTAAATACGATTGTTTTGAATTTATCAAAGAAATGAAAAAAGAAGGTAAAATAAAACACATTGGATTCTCATATCATGACAATGCAGAATTACTTGATAAAATTTTAACTGCACACCCAGAAATTGAATTTGTGCAATTACAATTAAATTATTTAGATTGGGAAAATGGAGTTGTCCAATCTAAATTAAACTATGAAGTTGTTAGAAAACACAACTTGCCAATTGTTGTTATGGAACCAATAAAAGGTGGTATTCTTGCATCATTCCCAACGGAAATAGAAGCACTCTATAAGAATTACCTTCCTAACAGTTCTGTTGCCTCTTGGGCATTACGTTATATCGCAAGTTTAGATGGTGTGATGACAATATTATCAGGTATGTCTAATGAGGAACAAATGAATGACAACTTAAAAACAATGACGGAGTTTAAAGCATTAGATGATTATGAATATCAGTTAATAGAAGATGTTAAAAAGAAAGTGTTGTCTTTTCCTACTGTGCCTTGTACAAAGTGTCGTTATTGTGTTCCGGGTTGTCCACTTCATATTCAAATTCCAGATCTGTTTACTGCCTATAATAGTGCAATGACTTACGGTCATGACCGTAGGTATACAAAATACTATGATGCACATACTGAAGGTGAACATCAAACTGCATCTGCATGTATCGGTTGTGGCCAATGTGAAGGTGTATGTCCTCAACATATCAACATTATTGAAGAACTACAAGCAGTTGCTAAAGAATTTGATTAAAGGAGATCTATATGATAGGAACAATAGCAGCAATATTAACAACTTTATCTTTTCTTCCACAAGCTTATCAAGTTATTAAAACAAAGGATACTTCAGGTATTTCACTTGGAATGTACACAATGTTTGTCATTGGTGTCCTTTGTTGGTTAATACATGGATATAACATAGGAGATATGAATCTTATTGTCGCAAACTTAATTACATTTGTTTTTGCAGCAATTATCTTAGGTTATAAAATCAAATATAAATAACGATAAATGCGTTTATATATGAATTTAACAATAAAATATGAAAGATTTAATCCCTCTCAAAATAAGTCTTTCTAAAGAGAACTTAAAGTTAAGTTCTCTTTTTTATTTGATTTCTTAAATTAAGAAATCAATAGAAAATGGAGATTGATAAGGTTAAGATATGTGTAAATAAAGGAGGCGTTTTATGAAAAAGGTTTGTATTATTCTTGCAGAGGGATTTGAAGAAAGTGAATCAATGACGATCGTTGATATCTTAAGGAGAGCACATATTCATTGTGATATGGTTGGGTTTAATGAGTATGTTATAGGAGGACACGGCATTTTAGTGAAATGTGATGAAATTTTGTCTCAGGAGACGAGTCAATATGATATGATTATTTTACCGGGTGGGTATCCAGGAGTGACACATTTATTAGAATCTAAGGAACTTACAGATGTACTTGTCACTATGAACAATAACAATAAGTATATTTGTGCTATGTGTGCTGCGCCGCTTGTATTAGAACAAGCCGGATTATTAAAAGGTAAAAACTATACTGCATATATTGGATATGATCAAAAGATAAAAGAAGGAACATATGTTCATCAGTTGGTTGTTAAAGATGGACGATTGATTACTAGTCAAGGTCCAGCGACAACATATGAATTTTCATATGCATTGGTTGATGAACTAGGTGGAGACAGTTCTGTATTAAAAGAAAAAATGTTATATAATCTTATTAAGTAAGGAGAAGAAAGATGATATATGGTAAATTACCTGTTGTCTTATTAAGCACAATAGCGTCTGAAAAGATAGGTTCAACAAATAGTCAAATAGCACAATATATTCTGAGTCATATTGATGAATTTAAGAATATTGGTATAAAAGAAATGGCGGAAGAGTGTCATGTTGCTGTTAGTTCAATATCTCGTTTTTGTAAAGAGATTGGATTAAATGATTTTAATGAACTGAAATACCTTATATCTTCAAATGAATTTGTTTATGAAGAACTTGAATGTGAAGAACATTCTTTAATTAATGATTATGCAATGGTTGTTAATCGGAGTGTTTCCATGGTAGAGAAAACACTTGATATAGAAATGATAGAGGAATTGTGTAAAGATATTCATGATTATCAATCTGTTTCTATTTTTGGATTATTAAAAGCAGGTTCAGTTGCTTTTAATTTACAAAGTGATCTTATGATATTAGGAAAGCAAGTGTATACAAATATTTCTTATACACAACAAATGGAGTATATATTAAATAGTGATAGTGAAGATCTAATTATTATATTTTCTTATACGGGATCATATTTTGATTATAAGGAATTAAGGAATTTAAAGAAAAATCTTTATAACCCAAAGATATGGTTTATAGGATGTTTTGAAGACTTACCTGAATATGTGGATCATTCCATTTGTTTTGAGTCATATCAAGATCAGTTAAGTCATCCATTCCAACTTCAATTTGTGGCAAATGTTATTGCTCAAGTTTATTCGAAAAGATACAAATAAGTGTATCTTTTCTTTTCATAATTTAAGTCATATATCATTAGATAAATATAATCGTATTATTATATTGTAGGAGAAAAGATATGAACAATGAGAAGAAAGAGTATTATAAAATTATATTTGTTATGTGTTGTTTGTCAGCAAGTTCGATTGGATTGTGTATGAATTCGGTGGGAATCTTCTTCACACCTGTCTCTATGTCTTTAGGTGTTTTGAGAGGGAGTTTTGCATTGAGTGCAACCTTGTCTTCGCTCTTTGTCGCGTTAATATCATTAGGAGTCCCAAGGCTCTTAAGATTGTATAATTATAAAAAGGTCTTATGGATAGGTGTCCTTCTTGCAAGTATATCAACGCTACTGATGGGATTAAGTCAACATGTTGTCATGTTTTATATACTGGGTGTACTAAGGGGTATTGGGATAGGTGTTTATTCGATGGTTCCTATTACTATTGTTATAACAAATTGGTTTGTTAAAAAGCATGGCGTCGCGACAAGTATTGCATTAAGTTTTAGTGGTCTAGCAAGTACACTTATGGCACCGATATTAAGTTTTTGTATTGTTTATGTAGGGTGGGAAATAACATATATAATTAAAGGGATTATTGTTTTTTTAATTGCGTTACCAGCATTATTATTAAAGTGGTCACCAAAACCGGAAATGATAGGTCTAAAACCGTATGGTGATGACAATCAAGAAGTCAAAGTCAGCTTACAAAATACAAATACCTTTTGTTATGTTTCATTAGGATTTATTTGTTTATGTATCTTTACGTTACTGCATACATCAATAACAGGTATGACTCAACATTTTGCAAGTCTATCTGTGAGTATTGGTTTAACTGCCATGATTGGAGCGACAATGACATCTTGTTCCATGTTTGGAAATATTATGACCAAACTGCTCATTGGTTTTATTAGTGATCGTTTCAATGCACTAAAAGCCTGTTTGATTATGATAGGGATCAATATGATATCATTAATGATTTTAATGATAGGTTGTTTACAATTAAATATAACATTACTGTTATTGGGTTCATTTTTATTTGGTTCTATTTATTCAGTTGGTGCAGTAGGTATACCATTATTAACGAAATCTTTATTTGGTAGTGAACATTATACAAAAGCTTACTCTATCATTGGGTTCTTAACAAGTTTGGGAAGTTCACTCTCATTAACGCTTATTGGTTATTTGTATGATTTTAGTGGAACGTATTTATATGCCTTAATATTGGCACTCGTTTTTCATGTATTTAATATAGTCATGATCTGTATCAGTGCCTATTCATTGTATAAAAAAAGAAAGTTTGTTAACTAAACAACTTTCTTTTTTCTTAGTGACAATATTAATAACGAGGTTCTTCCCACCAACAGAGTGTTGAAACAACCTTAAATGGTGATGCACCACCAAAGCCTTCAAATTCAGCGATATATGATTCACCTGGAATAACAATAATTGACCCAGAAGGGGTTCCTCTATTTGAGGTCATACCAGGAACAATCGTATAAAAATTTGGATGAAGATTTTTAGGTTTGAAACATTCACCATAAAATAATCTTCCACAAGGTTGAAGATATCTCATATCAGGATTGGCGTTCTCTATAGTCCTATTCTCATATAAACGCTCTGTATATGCTCTTCCTAAATAGGATTTTATGGAACATGGTGTAGAAGACAAATTGCTGTGGATCACTTTATTGATATAAAGATTACGTCCTGAATTGATTGGATTGTATAATACACAATAAAGTTTATCTTTGCAACGTCCTTTCATGGGTTGGCTACAACCCTTATAATATTGTCCTAAACGCGTTTGTACATATGCATCACTTAATGTTGTTACATAATAGGGATTCGAATCATCTGCTGGTATCATTCTTCTCGCAGAAAATGCTTCATCAAAGTCTCTCATATTTACTCCTCCTATACAATTGTACTGTTTAAGCTATAGTATAGAATATGTGAAAGGGGAATAACGGTATTGGCTTTTGTTTATATAAGATAAAAGAATTGTCTTTTACCAAAATGTCCTTGCCTTATGAAATAACGACACAAATATAAAAAGATATCGAATAAGTCTTTTTCCCAGGAAATTATATTTGTTTTATAGATACAAAATGTCAGCTTATGTCATTATTTTGTAAACTGTTTTTTGAATACATATAATGATGATTTAGGAATAAAAAAAGAGGTATAGACCTCTTTAAGCGATAAAGATAACAATTGCTGCATAAACAATTAATGTTATCACCATATTTAATGAAATTACTGCCGAAGTGAAACTACTGTCATCTTCATTATTTTTAAATAATGGAGAGATTTGCATAGGTATCGCAAATCCAGTAGGACACATAAAGTAGATGAGGACTGCAATCATAAAGATTTTATCAGCCATTAATTGAGGGAATAAAATAAAGAATCCAACAATAATTAAGATATGGAATACAAGTCTTATGCTTAATACTTTTAATACTGATCCAATTGTACCAAGCTGTATTTTCAAGTTATAACCAATAATGAATAAGATCATACCAACGATCGGTGCAGTTGCTTGACCAACAGTATTGGTATATAAATCAATAAATGCACTTTGTGCTAATAGGTCATAAACACCTAATAGATTTAAACCAAGTCCTAATATAACCGCAATCACAAATGAATTCGTGAATATTGTTTTTACTAAATCTTTACCTGTTGTATTTCCTGCACTCTTCTTCGCAACCATAATAGGAATAACAACAAATGCTAAGAAGACTCCAGCTAAGTCAAAGATGACAGTGTTGCTTGATGCACCGACTATTGAAACATATAATGGTAATGCGACATTTCCACCTTCACATGTCATCATCATAAAGTTTGAGATATGTGCATATTTGTCATTTGTTAATCTTGCAATCACTTTACCTAAAATCATGATAATGATGTAGGCAATAAATACATAAGAAACGACTAAGATCGCTGATGATTCAATCTTAGATGTAAATAAAATATTAAATATCATAATAGGGAATAAGATATTGAAGACAATATTATTGGCTCCTTCTTTTTGTTCGTTTGTTACGAATCCTTTTACCCTAGATATAACACCCAGTGCAATCATAAAGATGACTGGGAAAATAGTTGTTAATGCGTCCATAATTTTCCTCCCTTGTCTTGCGTATCTAATTTATCATAAACAAAAGAAAAAGAAATATTATTTTATTATCTTGAAAGACACTTTACGAAAGAGTTATATATTTTTTATTGGTTATGTAAAAGTCATTTACAAATAGACATATTATTTATTTTCCATATTGTGTTATTTGACAAATTAAGTACTTATTATTATGTAAAATAAACAGGAAAGGAGGAGAAGATGAAATATAGGGGAGAAGTTTATATGGCTGATTTAGGTAAAGGGAACGGTAGTGAACAAGCTGGTGTTCGACCTGTTGTCATTGTCCAAAATAATATTGGGAATAAATACAGTACGACTTACATAGTTGCGATTTTAACAACATCTTTAAAAAAGCGTAGTATGTCTACACATGTTATTGTAGAACATCCATTCTTATCTAAAGCGTCTACTGTTCAGTTAGAACAATTAAGAACACTTGATCAATCACGGTTTGGGCATTTTGTTGGTAAGTTAAGTGATGAAGATATGATTCGTGTAAACAAAGCGTTAAGAGTAAGTTTAGGTCTACCTAAATAATACATAATATAAAAAATAAAGGTATAAGGTTATTTTTTCTGTATAAAATTCATATTGACGATAATAATATTATCGTGTAGTATAGTGGTACGGAATCTAAAACACCTTACACATAGTTTTAATTCTAAGAAGAATGTTGCGAGCGTTCTTTTGGATATTCCCTCGCAAGGAATATCCTTTTATTATACAAGAAAGCACCTGTTACCAGGTGCTTATTTTTATAGTTATGTAACTCTTTCGTATAAAGTGTCTTGTGAGATTTGAGAATTTGGGATTTGATAGACTTTAATCAACTCAGCAAGTTGGCCGGTAAACACACATTGTAAGTCGTTTAATTCTGTAAAATCTTGTGGTCTCATGAGGCTAGGTAGCTTTGGAAGTTCCATGGCATAACTTGAAATTAAAACTTCACTGATAAATTCTGAACAAAAATATTTATACTCTCGATCTAGTGGGATATCGATGCGACATAACATCAACCCTAATATATTGAATGTATACTTATCTTGTTCTTCGAACATTCTAGAAACCTTTTGTTTGGCCGCCTCGTAAACATCATCTTCAACTTGTAACTCATAAAGAGCACAAGGAATGTGATGGTTTCTCATGTAAAATCCTTCTTGTAATTTTTCTTCCATTAAGCCAGCGGGTAATGGGAAGTTACTGTACTTTCGTGAAAAGCTATATAGGGGAAAAAGATTCTTTTCAAATGAAAGTGAAATATGTGAATACTTATCATCTGTTGTAAGAGAAATCATTTTTGAAACACATGTGTTCGCCTTGGTAAGTAGTAAATAAATTGATTTCATAGTAAACTCCTTGCTAAATATTGGTTACTTATATTATAAAGAATCATTTGTTGAATAATATGTGATATAAATGTTATTTCTAAAGATTCTTATAATAAAAGCGCTATCATAATTCTACTATAATTTAAAAAGTTTTGATACTAAAATATCAGTTTTTTATGATATGAAAGTTATTCTTAAAAAATTGGTATTAAATGAAAGTTAATTCTATTGTCAATGAAACGCTCTTATGGTATGGTAGGAAAAGAAAAGAGTGATAAAATGAACAGTAGACATGTTAAAATATTAGAATTAATAACTGAATATAAAAAGATGGAAGTCACAAAACTTTCAGAATTATTAGAAGTTTCTCAAGTGACAATTAGAAAAGATCTTGATGCTTTAGAATCAAATGAAATGATTATTAGAGAACATGGATATGCGACCTTAAATAATAAAGATGATATTAATAACAGATTGGCTTTGCATTATGATGTTAAACAGAAAATAGCTGCTATGGTTGTTAAAGACATTGAAGATGGGGAAACAATCATGATAGAATCGGGTTCATGTTGTGCTCTTGTTGCTAAAGAGATTGCAGAAACGAAGAAAGATGTTACGCTAATAACGAATAGTGCATTTATTGCTGATTATATCCGTAAAGTCGGGACAGTTAAGATTATACTCCTTGGGGGAGAATATCAAAGTGAATCTCAAGTGATGGTAGGACCTATGATGAGACAATGTGCGAGTGCATTTTTTGTGGATAAATTATTCGTAGGTACAGATGGATTTACTTACGAGACGGGATTTACAGGTAAGGATTATATGCGTGCTGTTGCTGTCAGTGATATGGCAAGACAAGCAACACAAGTCATGATTGTCTCTGACTCCGAAAAATTCTCACAAAAGGGAACTGTTAGTCTCGTGGAGTTAAACAAGATTCATACGATTTATACTGATGAATGTATTCCTAATGACATGGAAAATTATTTTATTGAACATAATATAAATGTTAAAAAAGCAAATAAAAAGGAGCGAAGCTCCTAAATATAACAGTTTAAGCCTTTTTCGATGAAGACTTCTAAATAATCCTTTAGGTCTTCTTCATAGAGGGCTTTTTTATTTTTATAGTGATACGATAGGTTTAATAGTTCATATTTCTTTTCACCGTATTGATGGAACGGTAAAAGTTGAATTTGATTCGCTTGAAGATGAGACAACGTGTCAGCGAATTGTCGAGCGTCATCAAGAGAATCGTTGTAATCTGGTATAACAGGAATACGTATGATGATATTTAACTTTTGTTCAAGTGCCCATTTTAAATTCGATAATATAAGTTCGTTACTCACACCTGTACCCACTTTGTGCATTTTTGAAGAGTGATGTTTGATGTCAAAGAGTATCAAATCAAATAATGGTGCTAATTCTTTAAAAAGAGTGTCATTGATATAACCCGTTGTTTCAATGGCGATATGGATCTTATGTTCTTTAAGAGAAGAGACGAGTTCTTTTAAAAAGAAAGGTTGACTCATAGCCTCGCCACCTGATAATGTTACACCACCGCCAGATTCTTCATAGAAATCTATATCTTGTAAACAAAGGTTTGTAATCTCTTCAATAGTTTTTGTGTCACCTTCTATACTCAATGCATGACGAGGACAAGTGTTTGCGCAGGTTAAACAGGATGTACAATGATGGTGATCGATTTTTATCATGTGATCAATGACATGTATTGCGTGATTGGGGCATGTGTGAACGCATGCTAAACAGTGAACACATTGGTCATGGTCGATTAAGATTTGTTTTTCAAATGATTGTGATTCAGGATTTGCACACCATAAGCATTTTAAAGGACATCCTTTAAAAAAGACGGTAGTGCGTATACCAGGACCATCGTGGAGACTAAATTTTTGTATATTAAAGATTGTTCCTTCTTTCATAATTTCACCTCTATAGATTTATTCTAGCATATCAAATAAAAATGTAAATGAGATATTTCATTTGAAACTATATTTTCTTTATATGAAAGTCTATTTCTATTATTTTATGAATATGATAATATAAAGTTATAAAATGAAAGAATATAAATTTCATATGAAAGGAATTAACTATGGCAACACATCATTATTTTGGTGAACTGACACCGAGAATGTATAACTTTAGAGAAAATGTATTAGAAAAGAAACCTTATATTTGCGCTGAAAGAGCGCTATTAGTAACAGAGGCGTATCAAAAATATCAAAACCAACCTCCAGTTATGAAAAGAGCATATATGTTAAAAAACATTTTGGAGAAAATGAGTATTTATATTGAAGATGAAACGCTTATTGTAGGTAATCAAGCGGCATCAAACAGGGATGCACCTATCTTTCCTGAATACACACTGGATTTCGTTATTAATGAATTAGATTTGTTTGAGAAAAGGGACGGAGATGTTTTCTATATCACAGAAGAAACGAAACAAGCATTACGTTCTATTAGTCCTTATTGGCATAATAATAACCTTCGTTCTAAAGGCGGTGCACTCTTGCCAGAAGAGGTCAGTGTATTTATGGAAACTGGATTCTTTGGAATGGAAGGAAAGTTAAATTCAGGAGATGCACATCTTGCTGTTGATTATGAACAACTATTAAAAGTTGGTCTTAAAGGATATGAAGAAAGAGTTATTGATTTAAAAGGAAAATTAGATCTATGTATTCCAGATAATATTGATAAATACCATTTCTATAATTCTGTATTAATCGTTATTGATGCTGTTAGAACGTTTGCAGACCGCTTTAGCCAACTTGCCAAAGAAAAAGCAAATGCTGCAACAGGGAAAAGAAAAGAAGAATTACTAGAAATCAGTCGTATATGTGATAAAGTTCCTTATCATCCTGCGGATACATTTAAGGAAGCAGTTCAATCGACATGGTTTATTCAGTTGATCTTACAAATTGAATCTAATGGACATTCTTTATCTTATGGACGTTTTGATCAATATATATATCCATATCTTTTGAGTGATTTAGAGAAAGGCACAATAAATGAAGATGAGGTTGTTGAATTGTTAGCGAACCTATGGATCAAAACAATGACAATAAATAAAGTTCGTAGTCAATCACATACATTTAGTAGTGCGGGAAGTCCAATGTATCAAAATGTGACAATAGGAGGTCAAACTCCTGATAAGAAAGATGCTGTGAATAAGTTATCTTATTTAATATTAAAATCAGTTGCTCAAACAAAGCTTCCACAACCAAACTTAACTGTTAGATATCACAAAGGATTAGACAAAACATTTATGAATGAATGTATTGAAGTGATGAAATTAGGAACAGGTATGCCTGCATTTAATAATGATGAAGTTATTATTCCATCATTTATGGATCTAGGAGTAAGTGAAGAAGACGCTTATAATTATTCTGCGATAGGGTGTGTCGAAACAGCTGTTCCTGGAAAATGGGGTTACAGATGTACAGGGATGAGTTATATGAATTTCCCAAAAATACTCCTGATTACAATGAATGATGGTATAGATCCAACATCAGGAAAACGATTTGTTAAAGGTTGTGGACACTTTAAAGATATGACATCATTTGAAGAACTTCAAAGTGCATGGGATTGTGTCGTAAGAGAATTAACAAGAATGAGTGTTATTGTGGAAAATGCGATCGATCTTGCATTAGAAAGAGATGTACCAGATATTTTATGCTCTACATTAACTGAAGATTGTATTGGTAGAGGAAAAACTATAAAAGAAGGTGGAGCAGTTTATGACTTTATCTCAGGGTTACAAGTTGGTATTGCGAATATGGCTGATAGTTTAGCTGCAATAAAAAAACTTGTCTTTGAAGAAGAGAAAATTTCACCAAAAGAACTGTGGTCAGCTTTAGAAGATGACTTTACAAGTGAGAAAAACAAAGAGATTCAAAGGATGTTAATTCATGATGCACCTAAGTATGGTAATGATGATGACTATGTAGACCAATTGGTTGTTGATGCTTACAATTGTTATATTGATGAAATGAAGAAATATCCAAATACAAGATACAATCGAGGACCTATTGGGGGAACGAGATATGCAGGAACATCTTCTATATCAGCAAATGTTGGTCAAGGGTTTGGAACGCTAGCAACACCGGATGGGCGTCATGCAAAAACACCACTCGCTGAAGGATGTTCACCATCTCACGCGATGGATAAAAATGGACCAACTGCAGTCTTCAAAACAGTGTCTAAATTACCAACACGTGAAATCACTGGTGGTGTATTATTAAACCAAAAGGTAACACCACAAATGTTAGAAAAAGATGAAAACAAAGTAAAATTAGAAATGATGATACGAACTTTCTTTAATCGTTTAGAAGGATATCATGTTCAGTATAATGTTGTTTCAAGAGAAACATTATTAGATGCACAAAAGAATCCTGATCAACATAGAGATTTAATAGTACGTGTTGCAGGATATTCTGCATTCTTTAATGTTCTTTCAAAAGCAACACAAGATGATATTATTGAAAGAACTGAACAAACTTTATAATAGTTAAAAACGTTATGAATAATCATAACGTTTTCTTTATATCATTGTTTTGTATTCAGTTCCCCATTTTGCCATTTCTTCTATAAGAGGTCTCATTTTTTCACCTAAAGGACTGAGTCTATAGTCAACCCTTGGAGGAACTTCATCATAATCGGTACGAATAACAAGGCCGTCTTCAACCATTGATTTTAATGTTGATGTTAAAACCTTTTGTGATATACCTTCTATCCCTTTTAACAATTCACTGAATCGCATTGTATCATTTAAAAGAAATTTTAATATTAATAGTTTCCATTTGCTACCGATCAGTTCAACTGTTGTTGCAACAGGACAGTCAGGTAAGTGTTCTTTTTTGATCATTATAATACCTCCATTTATTTATATTATATAAGTATTATAAATTAAATACAATATGGTATGTCATATACCTAATAGGTATATGAGTTGCATTTCAATAGGTATTAGTGATATAAGGCACAAACATTTACAATAGTGTTATAGGAGGAATTATGAAATATATAGAATTAAATAATGGTTTTAAGATACCTATGGTAGGTTTAGGAACAGTTGGATTAAATGGAAACGAGGGTAAAGAATTAATTAAAGACGCTATTAAAGTAGGGTATAGATTAATAGATACAGCACGTATGTACAATAATGAGATATGTGTTGGAGAGGCTATAAAGGAATCTAAAATAGAGCGAAGTGAATTATTTATAACGACAAAACTGAATCAAACGAGTTATAACTATTTAAAGGCAAAAGAAGATATAGAAGATTCACTTCATAAATTACAATTAGATTATATAGATTTATTATTAATACATGAACCGTATAAATGTTCATATGATATGTATGAGGCTATAAAAGAAGCTTACTTAGATGGAAAAATAAAGGCGATAGGTATATCTAATTTCAATGAGAAATGTTACTTAGAATTTATTGAATCTTGCGGTATGATACCAATGATTAACCAATTGGAATCTCACATTTATTTTACACAGGAAGAGTTAAGAAAAAAGATGTTAGAAAAGAAAGTGTATATGCAGGCATGGAGTCCTCTCGCTAATGGAAAAGGTGATTTGTTTAATGAACCTACGCTAATCAATTTATCTCATAAATATAACAAGACTCCTGCACAAATTGCGTTAAGGTTCCTTATACAAAGACATATAGGTGTCATTCCTAAAACCTCAAACAGGGATAGGTTAGTCGAGAATATGAATATATTTGATTTTGAATTAATGGAAGAAGAAATGAAAGACTTATTTAAGTTGGATCAAAATAAATCAGTAACGTCATGGTATAGAAATGATTGGTTTTAATAATATTGTGTAGTCTATAGTCTATTATTATAAAGAGGAGATATATTTGTTAATTAGATTCACAAACGTTCTTTTACATCATTTAATATAGGGGAGGATACAAATGATTAAATTTAAGAAAACGAAAGATTTATTGATGTTATCTGGATTGTTATTATTAAACGTTATGCTGCTATATAACGTTGTTGCTTTGATTTCTACGCATGTATGGAGCATTGTCATTCCATTAACAGAAATTATCTTTTGGATAGCATTAACGTTTATTATTGTTGCGTTGGCCTATCTTATTATTGATTTATATAAAGAGTTACAAATCTATATAAATAAAAAGAAAGAAAACGAATAGAATTCTTCTACTTGTTAGTCATGAATTTTGATAGTTACCAAATAAAAAAGGTGTATCTCATTGAGATACACCATTCATTTTATATTGTATAATATAAATATTTATTATTTAGAAGCTTCTTCGATAGCAACTGCAACAGCAACTGTAGCACCTACCATTGGGTTGTTACCCATACCGATTAATCCCATCATTTCTACGTGAGCAGGTACTGATGAAGAACCAGCGAATTGAGCATCACTGTGCATACGTCCCATAGTATCAGTCATACCATAAGAAGCAGGCCCAGCACCCATATTATCAGGGTGTAAAGTACGTCCAGTTCCTCCACCAGAAGCAACTGAGAAGTATTTTTTACCTTGTTCTAAGCATTCTTTTTTATATGTTCCAGCTACAGGGTGTTGGAAACGAGTAGGGTTAGTAGAGTTACCAGTGATTGATACGTCTACACCTTCTTTATGCATGATTGCAACACCTTCTCTAACGTCATCTGCACCATAGCAGTTAACTTTAGCACGAGGACCATCAGAGTAAGCTTTCTTTGATAATTCTTTAACTTCACCTGTGAAATAATCAAATCCTGTTTCTACATAAGTAAATCCATTGATTCTTGAGATGATTTTAGCAGCATCTTTACCTAAACCGTTTAAGATAACTCTTAATGGTTCAGTTCTAACTTTGTTAGCTTTTTCTGCAATTTTGATTGCTCCTTCAGCAGCTGCGAAAGATTCATGTCCAGCTAAGAAAGCGAAACATTTAGTTTCTTCGTTTAATAACATAGAACCTAAGTTACCATGTCCGATACCAACTTTACGATCATCAGCAACTGATCCAGGGATACAGAAAGATTGTAAACCTAAACCGATTGTTTTAGCAGCATCTACTGCTTTCACATCTCCGTTTTTGATTGCCATTGCAGCACCAGCGATGTATGCCCAACATGCATTTTCAAAACAGATAGGTTGAGTTGATTTTACGATTTCGTAAACATCAATTCCTTTTTCTTCACAAATTGTTTTTGCTTCTTCGATAGAACCAATTCCAAATTTAGCTAATTCAGCGTTGATTTGGTTAATTCTACGATCATAACTTTCAAATAATGCCATATTCCGTACCCTCCATTAATCCTTTCTTGGATCGATGTATTTAGCAGCATCAGCGAATCTACCGTAAGTTCCAGTAGCTTCTTTTAATGCTTCGTTTGCATCTTTTCCAGCTTTAATTAAATCCATCATTTTGCCAAGGCCAACGAATTCATAACCGATGATTTCACTGTCAGCATCTAAAGCTAATCTGCTTACATATCCTTCAGTTAATTCAAGGTATCTAGGACCTTTTGCTTTCGTTGAATAAGAAGTACCAACCATACTTCTTAATCCTTTTCCTAAGTCTTCAAGACCAGCTCCTACAGGTAATCCCCCTTCAGAGAATGCAGATTGAGTACGTCCGTAAACGATTTGTAAGAATAACTCTCTCATTGCAGTGTTGATAGCGTCACATACTAAGTCAGTGTTTAAACCTTCTAATAATGTTTTACCAACTAATGCTTCAGAAGCCATTGCTGCAGAGTGAGTCATACCTGAACATCCTACTGTTTCAATTAATGCTTCTTCGATAATTCCTTCTTTAACGTTTAATGTTAATTTACAAGCACCTTGTTGTGGTGCACACCAACCAACACCGTGTGTTAAACCAGAGATATCTTTAATTTCTTTTGAATAGACCCATTTTCCTTCTTGAGGAATTGGAGCGCATCCATGATCTGCACCGCGTGTTACGCATTGCATTTCTTCTACTTCGTGTGAATAAATCATTTTGTTACTCCTTTCATTTTTGAAATGATCATTTCTATGAGAGGAAAGTTTTGCCTTTTCTTCCCCCGTAGGTGTAGTTAATCACCTACGGGAATTATACTTTAATTAAAAATTAAAGTCAATGAATGGAAGGGCTTTAAACGGGGAAAAATAGGTTATTTATCATATTTAAATGATAGTGTATTTATTACAGTGAAAAAAAATTATAAACAAATGTTGACAATTGTCTCGGGTAGGTGTATATTTAATTCATACAATAACAATATGATTAAAGGCAGTGAAGAGAAGAGTACTTGTTTAAATGTGCGTAGAGAGTTCCTGGATGGTGAAAAGGGATAACGGATAAATAAGGAATATGGTCTTGGAGTTGTACTGGTGATATTTAGCCAGTAACGTTTGTGCTCGTTATCGCACGAGAGTATGATAGTACTCGATGAGGTCATAATTGTGAAGTTATGATAAATTAAGGTGGTACCACGATCCGTTCGTCCTTTTTATAGGATGAACGTTTTTTTATTTCAAGGGGGAAGAAAGTTATGACATTTACTAAAAGAGAAGATAGAGAGTTAAAATTTGAAACTCTACAATTACATGTAGGACAAGAACAAGCAGATCCTGCATCAGGAGCGAGAGCAGTTCCTATTTATCAAACAACATCATATGTATTTGATGATTTTGATCATGCAAAAGCAAGATTTAACTTAAGTGATGCAGGTAATATTTATGGACGTTTAACAAACTCTACACAAGATGTATTAGAACAAAGAATCGCAAAACTAGAAGGTGGGGTTGCTGCTTTAGCAGTTGCTTCTGGTGCAGCAGCGATTACTTACGCATTATTATCACTAACAAAGGCGGGAGATCATATTGTATCTGCAAAACAAATATATGGTGGTTCGTATAATTTATTAGCTCATACATTAGCTGACTACGGAGTCACAACAACTTTTGTTGATGCAGATCACCCAGAAAACTTTAAAGAAGCATTACAAGACAATACAAAAGTTGTTTTCTTAGAATCATTAGGAAATCCACATTCAAGTATTGCAAACTTTGAAGAAGTGGCTAAAATTGCTCATGATCATAAAATACCTGTTGTTGTGGATAGCACATTCTCTACACCATTCCTATTTAGACCAATTGAACATGGTGCAGATATCGTTGTTCATTCAGCAACGAAATTCATTGGTGGTCATGGAACAAGTTTAGGTGGGATCATTGTTGATAGTGGTAAATTTGATTGGGTTGCTTCAGGGAAGTTCCCACAATTAACAACACCGGATGCATCATACCACGGGGTTGTCTTTACCGATGCTGCTGGAGCAGCAGCGTATGTCACACGTATTCGTGCCATTTATTTAAGAGATACAGGTGCTGCTATTTCACCATTTAATGCATTCCTATTATTACAAGGATTAGAAACATTATCATTACGTGTAGAAAGACATGTTGAAAATGCTTTAAAGGTTGTTGAATTCTTATCTCAACATCCAAAAGTAAGAAAAGTCAATCATCCATCTTTACCTGATAGTCCATATCATGATTTATATAATAAATACTATCCAAAAGGGGCAGGGAGTATCTTTACTTTCGAAATTGAAGGTGAAGAAAAAGATGCTCAAACATTTATTGATCATTTAGAGATTTTCTCATTATTAGCGAATGTTGCTGATGTGAAATCATTAGTGATTCACCCAGGTACAACAACTCATCAACAGTTAACAAGTGAAGAACAAGTTTCTCAAGGAATATATCCACAAACAATTCGTTTATCAATTGGAACTGAAAATATTGATGATATCTTATTTGATTTAGAAGAAGCCTTAAAACAAATATAAAAAAGACGAGCTATCAAGCAATTGATAGCTTATTCTTTACCTCCTTGTTTGGAGTTTAACAAATTTAAGACTTTTATTTTGACTATTACTAATAAATACATTAAAATACTACAAAAGAGGAGAATCAGTATGAGAATATCAGAAATATTAAAAACAAAATCAACTATATCGTTTGAGGTCTTCCCACCTAAAAACAAATCAGGAGATCTATCATCGATTTACAATACAATTAAAGGATTGGCTGAATTAAATCCGGATTTTATTAGTGTGACTTATGGGGCAGGAGGATCAACAAAAGGGAAAACTGTTGATATTGCGTCACATATTAAAAAAGAGTATGGGATTGAATCAGTAGCCCATTTAACATGTATTTCATCTTCAAAAGAAGATGTCAAAAACATGTGTGAGGAACTCATTCAGGGAGGTGTTGAAAACATCCTTGCATTAAGAGGAGATCGTCCTGTTGAAGAAGAATTTGATGAATCACAAATGGAATTAAAATACGCAAGTGAATTAAATGACTATATTAATGAACAATTCCCAAATACATTCTGTTTATCAGGTGCATGTTATCCTGAGGTTCATAGCGAAGCTGAATGTTTCGAAGAAGACTTAAAAGCGTTAAAGGCAAAAGTAGATGCTGGTGCTGAGTATTTAGTATCGCAAGTATTCTTTGATAATAATTACTTTTATAGATTAGTAAAAGAAGCAAGAAAGATTGGAATTACTGTTCCTATTCTTGCTGGTATTATGCCAATTATGAATTCAAAATCATTACTAAGAACTTCTAAAATGTGTGGTTGTTCAATTCCTTATCAATTGTCTACTATGATTGAATCATATTATCATTATCCAAGCGCAATGAAAGAGATTGGAATTAATTATGCAACAAATCAAATTGTTGATTTGATCACTAACGGTGTTGATGGTATTCATGTTTATACTATGAATAAACCAGAAATCGCAAAGGCTATTTTTGATAGTATTCCAACTGTATTAAAAGAGTGGAATCATGAATAGAAAAGCTATTCTACAATACTTGAATTGTCCTAGTGATGTTGATGAGAGAACAAATTTATTAATTGATGAATGTATAGAAGAAGTAAAATTAAAATCAAACTTTAAAACGGTTTCTAAAAGAATGTCACTAACATTTAATCCATTAAAGATTGAAGATATAGACATGGAATTGCAATCAGAAGATTTAAACCTTTATTTTGAAGGATGTCACGAAGTGATCATCACATCGTGTACACTCGGTCCAATGATTGACCGGACTGTAAAGTTTTATGAAAAAATAGATATGGCCAAAGCTGTTGTTTTTGACGCTGTGAGTAGTCGTTATTTAGAAGAATGCCAAGATGCATATGAAAAAGAACATATAGAAGAGAATCATACATTTCGCTTCGCACCAGGATATGGAGATTTACCTTTAGACTATAATATTCCTTTATCAAGAGTATTGAATATAGAAAAGAACTTAGGTGTCTCGATCAATAAAGGTGGTTTGTTTGTTCCAATGAAGTCAATGCTAGGTATTATTGGTATTGGTGCAGAAAGAAAGAAAACATGTGGAACATGTATTAAAAAAGGACAATGTTCTTTAAGAAAGGTTGGTCTAAGATGTTACGTGAACGATTAGGGAAAGATTTATTAATATTTGATGGTGGTTTTGGTACAGAACTTCAAAATGCAGGATTAAAAGCAGGGGAAGTTCCTGAAGTTTATAATATAGAAAAACCTGAAATTGTTATTGATATTCATGAAAGATATTTAAAAGCGGGTGCTGATTTTATTACAACAAATACATTTGGTTGTAATCCATTAAAAATGGAGGAAACAGGATATTGTTATTGTGACTTATTAAAAGCGGCAGTATCATGTGCCAAAACAGCAAGAGAAAATATCAATAAAGATGCTTATATTGTCTTAGATATTGGACCAATAGGACAATTATTAGAACCATTAGGAACATTAACATTTGATGAAGCATATGAAATCATATCTTCACAAATCTTAACTGTTAAAGATGATATTGACGCTGTTTTATTTGAAACAATGAGCGATTTATATGAAGTTAAAGCAGGAGTTCTTGCAGTTAAAGAAAATACTGATCTTCCTGTCTTTGTTTCAATGACATTTGAACAAAATGGGAGAACATTAAATGGTACAGATCCATTAACATATATAAATGTTGTAGAGGGGTTAGGCGTTGATGTGTTAGGTGTTAACTGTTCACTTGGACCAGTTGAATTAAAGCCAATTATTGATCAAATTATAGAATACTCATCTACACCAATATTAATTCAACCAAATGCAGGGTTACCATGTTTAGAACATGGTAAGACATGTTATAAAGTGTCTTCAGATGACTATGCTTCAAATATGAAAGATTACATAGAACGCGGTGTAAGTATTGTTGGTGGGTGTTGTGGAACAACACCAGAGTTTATTGAAGCGCTCAAAACAATGAATTATAAAACTGTTGTCAAAAGAGATGTTCATTATCCAACGCGTGTTTCAAGTCAAAGTGAAACAGTTGTGTTTGATGGACATGTGATTGTTTGTGGAGAACGACTCAATCCAACAGGAAAAAAGAAATTAAAACAAGCTTTGCTTGAAGAACGTTATGACGAATGTGTCATTGAAGCTATCAAACAACAACAAGCAGGAGCTGAAGTCTTAGACGTTAATGTAGGATTACCTGGTATTGATGAACCAGCAACAATGGTAAAGGTTGTTAAGTTAATACAGGAAGTGATCACTTTACCATTACAAATTGATTCATCTTCACCAGAAGCAATTGAACAAGCTTGTCGTTATTATAATGGGAAACCATTAATCAATTCAGTTAACGGTAAAGATGAAGTTATGGAAGCAATCTTCCCGATTGCTAAAAAGTACGGTGGTGTTGTGATTGGATTAACTCTTGAAAAAGGGATTCCATTACTTGCTGAAGAACGATTAGAAATTGCTAAAAAGATTGTGAATAAAGCAAAGGAATATGGTATTAGAAAAGAAGATATTATTATTGATTGCTTAACTTTAACTGCATCTGCGCAACAAAAAGAAGTTAAAGAAACCTTAAAAGCACTAACACTTATTAAAGAAGAATTAGGTGTTCATACAGTATTAGGATGTTCAAATGTTTCATTTGGGTTACCAAATAGACCATTATTAAATAGAACATTCCTAGCACTAGCAATGCAATCAGGGTTAGATTTACCAATTATCAATCCATTAGATAAAGATTTAATGGATACTATTGATGCATACCATGTTTTATATAATATTGATAGAGATAGTGAAAAGTATATTCAAAGACAAGCGAATGTCTCTGTTATAAGTAAAACATCAACAAGTGATTTTACATTAAGTGAAATCATTAAATTAGGATTAAAAGAAGAAGTTCAAAATAAGACAAAAGAATTATTAAAAGAACATGATGGATTAGAAATCATTAATACAATGATTATTCCAGCATTAAGTGAAGTTGGACAAGATTTTGAAACAATGAAAATCTTCTTACCTCAATTAATACAATCTGCAGAAACAACAAAACTTGCTTTTGAAGTTGTCAAAACAACTTTCTCTTCTGATACAAAAGAAAAGGGACCTGTTATGATGTGTACTGTAGAAGGAGACATCCATGATATTGGTAAGAATATTGTGAAAGTTGTTTTAGAAAGTTATGGATACAAAGTCATTGATTTAGGAAAAGATGTTAAAGTACAAACAGTCGTTGAGAGTTACTTTAAATATCAACCTAAAATGATTGGTTTAAGTGCACTTATGACAACGACAGTTGTCAATATGCAAAGAACAATTGATGCATTAAAAGAAGCTGGATGTGAAGTGCCTATTTGGGTAGGTGGTGCAGTATTAACAGAAGATATTGCAAAAGACATCGGAGCTGATTATTATAGTGTTGACGCTATGGCATCAGTGAATCTTCTTAATGAAATATTA
>CAMTOK010000021.1 GCA_947074115.1 uncultured Erysipelotrichaceae bacterium
CCCTATAGTATTGAAACACCTTTTTTGGGTGTCCGTTCTATAGGGTACAGTTTAAAGACCTATACTTTTTTGTTTTGAGACAAAGTTGAGACATAAAGATAGAGAGGAATGGTACGATGAAGAGGGTGATAAAATGATTTGTAAACGTTGTGGTAATACAAAAGCACAGTATTTTTATAGAATTAATTCTGATGTTTATTGTCGACAGTGCATCCAATTTGGAAGACGTATCGTCAATCAAGAAGACAAACAAATAAGACCGAAATATAGTCCTACAAATGTTGACTATACACTTCAATTTGAATTGTCTCAACGCCAAAAAGAAATTTCATCAGCACTTGTCACGCATTACAAAGAGCACAAAAATTCTCTTGTTATTGCGGTATGTGGAAGTGGCAAAACGGAAATCGTCTTTCAGGTCATTCAATATGCTCTTGCAAGAGGAGAACGTGTTTGTTTTGCATTACCACGGCGTGCCCTTGTTGAAGAACTCGGCGTTCGGTTGAGTCAAGCGTTTAACGGAACAAAGTTAGGTGTTTTCTATGGAGGAAACTGTGGAGATTTATCTGCACAATTGATTATTTGTACAATGCATCAACTCTATCGATTTGAAGACTGTGGTTTTGATTTAATTATTGCTGATGAAGTAGATGCTTTTCCCTTTTATCAAAATAGCGTATTAAATGAAATGTTTCATCGAGTTTGCAGCGGGTCTTATATTAAAATGTCTGCGACATTTGAAAAATCAGATATGTTGGATGAAGAAATTTTAATTATGAACCGTCGGTATCATAATCATGATTTGCCTGTTCCTCAAGTGAAACTCATACCAAAAGTCATACAAAAATGGGTGACGCTATTACTCATTAAGAAAAAAGAATCAGTCTGGATTGTCTTTGTACCGACTATAAAAGAAGCTTTGGAAGTCAGTACATGGCTAAAGCGCTATGAAAAGGAATGCTATTGTATCCATTCACAGGTCGAACATATTGAGACAATATTGGGCCATGTTAAGTCAAAGGGGAGAGGAATACTCGTTTCAACAAGTGTCTTGGAAAGGGGGATTACAATTAAAGGTGTACAAGTGATTGTAATGGGTGCAGATCACCAACTTTATAAAAAGAGTACATTGATTCAGATTGCAGGACGGGTAGGGAGACATATCGATTCATATGACGGCCAGGTATGGTTTTTATGTCAAAACAAATCAAGGAGTATTATTGAATGTCAAAAAACAATACGCATGTACAATACAATGAATGTTTGATTTGTCTAGAACAAATCAATAAAACAATATCAATCATTAATCTCCTAAAAGTCTATCCTATATGTATATCATGTTTAGAACAATTTGAAGTGATTGATCTTCATACTCACTTTTATCAATACCAATTACATATTCTTTATTACTATAATGATTTCTTTAAAAAACTATTGTATCAATACAAAGGACAATATGATATTGCATTAAAAGATACCTTTTTGTTATTGTATCAAACACAACTTAAGAAACGTTATCATCGTCATATAATCGTTGTAGCCCCAAGTTTAGATGAAGATAATCAAAGAAGAGGTTTTTTACACATGGAGGAAATTGCTAAAACAATAACTCAAGATGTATTTATTGGTTTATACAAAAAGGAATCTTATAAACAAACCAAAAAGAAATTAAGAAATAAAGAGGAAACTTATCAACAAATTGGTATAAGAGATAAAGGCAGATTAAAAGGGAGAAAGGTTTTACTCTTAGACGATGTCTTAACGTCTGGATCAACGCTTTATGCATGTCTTCAACACATTGAGTCATGTCAGCCACAAAGTATAGAGTGCCTCGTTTTATCAACTCATCTTAAAATCACCAGTGATATGTCATGGGAATAACCCATGATATATCACTTCATTTGAAAAAATATAAAATAATTATGGGATTCGACACAATTAGCGAAAATATTCAAAAACAGACGGTTATAATGGAGTCAACCATGAAGTAAAGGAGTGTAACTATGCAAGGAAAAGTAAAGTGGTTTAACGCAGAAAAAGGATTTGGATTCATTGATCGAGGAGAAGGGAAAGACGTATTTGTACATTACAGTCAAATTGTTCAAGACGGTTATAAATCTCTAGATGAGGGTGAAACTGTTGAATTTGAATTGTTTCAAAGTGATAGAGGACTACAAGCAAAAAGTGTTGTGAAAGTATAGAAACAAAGGAAACTTTGTTTCTTTTTTGTTTTTCATGGTCATAATAAAGAGATAAATTCATGTCGATTGGTTTGTGATTTTATATAAAAATATTAAGAAATGTTAAGGTTTTATGTCTACTCATCGAAATGGATGAATATACTTTGTTTTGACGTTATATTTATGATATAATGGGCATGTTTAGTATGCATGAAAGGAGATTAGTTCATGGCAAGTAAAAAGCAAGAAATTAGAAAACAAATCAAGAAAAAGCAAGCTAAAGAATTAGAAGAATTAGGTTTAAACCCTGACCAAGAAGTCGTTGATTTAAACGATCAAGTTGGAGAAGATATCATTGTAGAATCTTTTGAAGGTGGAAAATTTAAAAAACCTGCTGATTTAGAAATCAATACAACACCACGTGTTGAAAAAAGAGGATTAATTAAATCAGTAAAATATGCTTTTTCTCAAGATAATAAAATCATTAAAGAATTAGATAAACAAGCAGATCATATTTTAACTTTGGAACCAAAATATCAATCTTTAAGTGATGATGAACTAAAAAATAAAACAAACGAATTAAGAGAATTATTAAATCAAGGAAAAACTCTTGATGATATATTACCTGATGCTTATGCAGTTGTTAGAGAAACAGCGTATAGAGTTTTAGGTTTAAAAGCGTTTAAGGTCCAGTTGATGGGAGCAATCTCATTACACAATGGTGACATTGCAGAAATGAAAACAGGTGAAGGGAAAACCTTAACATCTATCTTCCCAGTGTATTTAAATGCATTAGAAGGTAAAGGTGTACATGTTGTCACTGTCAATGATTACCTTGCTGCTCGTGATAAATCTGAGAATGGAAAAGTGTTAGAGTTCTTAGGTTTAACTGTTGGATTAAACAAAAGAGAATTGTCTAAAGATGAAAAGACAGAGCAACATGCTTGTGATGTCACATATACAACAAATGCAGAACTTGGGTTTGATTACTTAAGAGATAACATGGTAACAAGACTTGAAGATAAAGTTTTAAGACCATTAAATTTTGCATTAGTCGATGAGGTCGATTCAATCTTAGTCGATGAATCTAGAACACCATTAATTATCTCAGGTGGGAAAAAGAACACTGCTGCTCTTTATATCCAAGCAGATAAATTTGTGAAATCATTAAAAGCAGAAAAAGACTATGAAGTTGATATTGAAAGTAAAACAGTATCATTAACGCCATCAGGAATTACGAAAGCAGAAAAAGGATTTAAACTTGATAACTTATACGATCCTCAACATACAGCGTTAGTGCATCATATTAATCAAGCTTTAAAGGCAAACTATACTATGCAACGTGACGTTGAATATATGGTCGCAACAGAAGATGGAAGCCGTGATATTAGAAATGCAAGCATTATGATCATTGATTCATTTACTGGACGTGTTATGCCAGGACGTGCATTTAGTGATGGACTTCATCAAGCATTAGAAGCTAAAGAAGGTGTTATGATTAAAGAAGAGACTGTCACTTTAGCGACAATCACTTACCAAAACTTCTTTAGATTATTTAATAAGTTAGCTGGGATGACAGGAACTGCAAAAACTGAAGAAGAAGAATTTAGAACAATTTATAACATGCGTGTTATAGAAATCCCAACAAATAGACCTGTCATTAGAGATGATAAAGCTGATCTTGTTTTCTCTAATCAAAGAGCAAAATACAACGCTATTTGTGAAGAAGTAGAAAAAAGACATGCTTATGGTCAACCAATCTTACTTGGGACGGTATCAGTTGAAACATCTGAATTATTAAGTAAAATGCTTAAGAAAAGAAATATCAAGCACAATGTTTTAAATGCGAAAAACCATGCAAAAGAAGCAGAAATCATTGAAAAAGCTGGTGTTATGGGTGCGGTAACTATCGCAACCAACATGGCTGGACGTGGTACCGATATCAAATTAGGTGAAGGTGTTGCTGAAATTGGTGGTTTAATGGTTATTGGTAGTGAACGACATGAATCACGTCGTATTGATAATCAGTTAAGAGGACGTTCTGGACGTCAAGGAGATCCTGGATGTTCAACATTCTACGTATCTTTTGAAGATGAATTGATGCAAAGATATGCAAATGAAAGAATCAAACAATTCTCTGGTTACTTAGAGGATGAAGCTATAGAAAGTAAAATGATTACCAAAACAATCGAAGGGGCACAAAAACGTGTCGAAGGACAAAACTTTGATGTGCGTAAACATTTATTACAATATGATGACATTATGAGACAACAACGTGAGATCATGTATAAAGAACGTGATGATATCATGTCTCGTGATGATGTAAGTGAAATCGTTAAAGGGATGTTCGAACAAGCTGTTGAACACGCTGTGAATAGTTTTACAAAGTCTGACGGGAAAGAGACGACAATTGATACTGATGGATTATTAAACTATGTTTCTAAAAACTATATGTTATTAGCGACTCTTAAAGCGAAAAATCCTGAAGAAGTATCTAATGACCCTGCTAAAATGAAAAGCTGTTTATCTGAAGTTGTTAATTTACAATATCAAAACAGATTTAATAAGGAATTACCTGCAGATGTCAAATTAGACTATGAAAGAAGAGTTTTACTTGGCGTTATCGATCATACATGGATCAACCACATTGACGCTATGCAAAAACTTAGAAACGGTATCTACTTACGTGCTTATGCACAAAGAGATCCACTTCAAGAATATACAGAAGAAGGCTTCTATATGTTTAATGAAATGACTAAATCAATTTCTCAAGATATTAGTAGAACAATTGTTCATATGGGTATCGCACCAAGTAGTGAAACTGAACAAAAAATACCACATGTTCAAATTGATTTGGAGTTTAAATAGTGGAATTATATGAAGTGAAAAATGGGCTTGAAAAAGCCCGTTTATTACTGAATGAACTCTTTATCTCAGTTGAGATAGAAGTATTACAAAGAGAAATTGAAGGATTAACTGTTCAAACAATGGAAGATGATTTTTGGAATGATCAACATAAGGCAAAGAAAATCTATGACCAATTGAATGAAATGAAAACAATTGTGGAAACCTATGAACAGTTAAATCAGACATGTACTGATTTAGAAGAAACATACCAAATTGTTAAAGAAACAGATGACCAAGATTTTAAAGAACTCTTGGATCAAGACTTTGTACAATTTGAACAAGATATAGAAGCTTATGAGAAAACACTACTGTTCTCAGAAGAGTATGATCATCATAATGTTGTCTTAGAAATTCATCCTGGTGCTGGTGGAACAGAATCTCAAGATTGGGCTGCTATGTTACTCAGAATGTATCAACGTTATTGTGATAAAAAAGGATACAAGGTAGAGGTTACTGATTATTTAGATGGTGAAGAGGCTGGTTTGAAATCAGTCACGCTGAGAATAGAAGGACACAATGCATATGGACATTTTAAAGCAGAAAAGGGTGTTCATAGACTAGTGCGTATATCGCCTTTTGATTCATCAAAAAGACGACACACATCATTTGCATCAGTTGATGTCATGCCAGAATTTGATAATGATGTTGAAATAGATCTTAATATGCAAGATATACGTGTTGACACATATCGTGCATCAGGAGCTGGAGGCCAACATATTAATAAAACTGACTCTGCGATACGTTTAACGCATATTCCAACCAACACGGTTGTGACATGCCAGTCTCAAAGATCACAAATTCAAAATAAAGAAAAAGCAATGATAATGTTAAAATCAAAGCTTTATCAATTGATGCTTGATGAACAAGCATCACAATTAAGTGAAATTAAAGGTGAACAAAAAGCAATAGAATGGGGAAGTCAAATCCGATCTTATGTTTTACATCCCTATTCATTAGTGAAAGATACAAGAAGTGGTTATGAATCAGGAAATCCAAAAGCTGTATTAGATGGTGATTTAGATGATTGTATTTATGCCTATTTAAAATCAATAGTTAAGGGTGATTCAAGTGAGTAAATTTATTAAAAATTCAATTATGGTTGTTATTGGTAATGCTGTACTGGCATTTGGTATTTCAGTCTTTGCGGTTCCATCTAATTTAATCATTGGTGGAGCGTCAGGGATTGGGCTTATTGTCACTCATTATGTACCAATCAGCTATGCAAGTGTTGTTTTTATATTCAATATGTTGATGTTAGTCCTAGGATTGGTTGTTATGGGGAAAAAGTTTGCATTAGGAACAATTGTGAGTTCATTTGTATTCCCATTCTTCCTAAGTTTCTTTTCTAACCTTACATATTTCCAAAACATCACCAATGATCTTCTCTTATCAGCAATCTATTCAGGATTATTGATAGGACTTGGAGTCGGAATCGTTCTTAGAATTGGTTATAGTACTGGAGGTATGGATATACCACCAATCATCATTAATAAGAAGACAGGGATTTCTATTGCAGTCGCAATGAATGTCTTAGATACAATTATCTTAATAGGTCAGTTCCCATTTACAAATATGGAAGGAATCCTATATGGGATATTAACAGTGTTAATCTCAACAATTGTATTAGATAAAATTATTGTCTTAGGTGAAAGTAACTTAGAACTCTTTATTATATCAAGTAAACATGAAGAAATAGCAGAAGTGATCTTTAATGAAATTGGACGTGGTTGTACGTATATCAATGTGACAACTGGATATTTCCACAATGATCAAAAAGCAGTTATGTCAGTTATAAGTAAACGACAATATGCAAAAATGAATGAAGTTATATTAGATATAGATCCAACAGCTTTTATTATCTCTAGCGAGATTCATAGTGTAAAAGGAAGAGGATTTACATTACCTAATATAGAAATGACAAGAGATCATATATAAAAGACTTCCTAATGGAAGTCTTATTTTTTTTCATTAAAAAATATATCATACCAAAGCGATAAACAATAGATGCACCATAACTTCTTATAATGATCATGTTTATTGTCTTTATGTTCATCTAACCATTTCATTAACAATTGTGAATTGAAATAGTGATTCACAAAATCAGACTGAAATTGTGTCTTCATATCTTGATAAATATCTTCTTCTTTCATCCATTCACGAATAGGAACAGGAAAACCAAGTTTCTTTTTCTGATATGCCTTTGTCGGAATAACTTCTTTTGCTGCTTCTCTTAAAGAGACTTTTGTCGTTTCATTATTGATCTTTTGATCATCACTTAATTCTCTAGCCACTTGATAAACATCAATATCAGTAAAAGGGACACGACTTTCTATAGAATGAGCCATTGTCATTTTATCACCTTTTAATAAAATGTCTTTAACAAACCAAAGATTCAAATCAATGTATTGTTTCTTTTGAATATTACTCATATGAGATAAATCAAGTTTTGCATATAAATTTTCATATGATAAATGATGATTAACTTTTAATAGGGTATTTATCTCTTTTAAAGAGAAAACAGGTGATGCAGTTAAATAATACTCCTCAACATTTAAACCGTTTCTCATAAAGAATTCAGAGCCTTTAAGAGAAGGAAAACGTTTAAAGAACAATCCTATCCATCTCCTTAAAAAATGAGGGAGACATCGATAAAATTTATGTTCTTTTTCTATATGATAAACATTATAACCTCCAAAAAGTTCATCTGCTCCTTCACCTGAAAGAATAACTTTAATATCTTCACTTGCTAGTTGTGAAATAAGGTAAAGTGATATAGCTGAAGGGTCTGATAATGGTTCATCTAAATGATAAATAGCGTCTTTTAATACGTTAAAATAATCTTCTTTTGTAATTGTTTTTTGTTTGTTTTCTATATCAAAATATTGAGACAATTCTTTAGCGTAAGGAAGCTCATCATATTTTTCATTTGTATAAGATGCAGTAAAAGTTTCATCAGTTTTCGCTAATGAAACAATATATGAAGAATCAATACCACTACTTAAAAAACTACCAATAGGAACATCACTTAATAAGTGATGTTCTATAGAATCTTTCATGATATGAGATATATCCGTAACAGGATGAGATAGAGAAGCATCTTTATTAAATTCTATTTGAAAATAACGATTGATTTGTAATGTATTATTTTTATAAGTTAATGTATGTCCAGGTAATAAACAATAAACATATTTAAACATTGTGTTTTCAAAAGGAACAAAATTAAAATGGAGATATTCACCAAGCACGTCATCATTAAATTCTTTTATAAAAGAAGGGTGTTCAAAAAAAGCTTTTGGTTCACTTGAAAATAGAAATGTATTGTTGTGGTTATAATAATAAAAGGGTTTTATCCCAAATTGATCTCTTGCACAAAAAAGGGAATGATCTTCTTTATTATAAATGACAAAAGAAAACATACCTCTTAAATAGTGAACAATCTCTTTTTGATAAAAATCAAAGCCTTTTATTAATACTTCAGTATCTGATTCAGTATCAAAAGTATAGTGATGATCAATAAGTGTTTTCTTTAATTCCTTATAATTGTAGATTTCACCATTGAATATTAAAACATAGTTTTTATAAAACATTGGTTGTTGTCCACCACTGTGATCAATAATTGATAAACGAACATGTCCTAAAGCAATAGTATCATCAATAAAATGTCCTTGTCCATCAGGACCTCTATGTGCAATTTTATTCATCATATTCTTTAATTGATTTAAAGCATCTTTATTTGGATCAATAAACCCAACAATTCCACACATGATGACACATCCTTTCGACCAACTTATTTATACTTATATGTTGGCGATTTATGCATAAATTATGTGTGAAATGTAGAATAAAAACAGGATTCGACAAATTCTAATAATTTCCGTTTTATTCAAAAAAATATATGCTATAATATAACAAGGAGCGTGATGACATGATAAAATTAGAAGACGTGACAAAAGTATATAAAACCGGTGTACGTGCCGTTAACAATATGAACGTAGAAATTGGGCCTGGTGAATTCGTTTATGTCATTGGACCAACTGGAGCGGGAAAATCAACATTTATTAAACTTCTTTATAGAGAAGAAAAAGCAACTTCTGGTAAAGTTGTTGTAACAGGACAAGATGTTTCTAAGATTAGAAATAGTAAAGTGCCTTATTTTAGAAGAAATATTGGGATTGTTTTCCAAAACTTTAGATTATTACCTAAGAAAACAGTCTTTGAAAACGTTGCTTTTACATTAGAAGTAACAGATACCCCTAGACAAGAAATAAGAAAGAAAGTAAGAAAGACTTTAGATTTGGTAGGTTTAGAAGATAAAGCAAATGCTTTTCCTCATGAATTATCAGGTGGACAACAACAACGTGTCGCTATTGCAAGAGCAATTGTGAATAACCCTAAAGTTTTGATTGCGGATGAACCAACAGGAAACTTAGATCCTGAAACATCTGTTGAAATTATTGAATTACTAGAACATATTAATGAAGTGAATCATACAACAATCTTAGTTGTCACTCATGATAAAGAAATTGTTCAGAAATATAAGAAGAGAACGATTCTTATTGAAGATGGATGTATAAAAACCGATACAAGTACAGGAGGTTATACGTCATGGAATTCGTAAGTTGTATTAAAAATTTTCCAAAGCATTGTAAAACTGCTTTTCAAAGTATTATAAGAAATGGTGTCATGTCTGTATCATCAATCTTTGCGGTTATGATTACTTTAATATTAATCGCGGTTATTGGTGTCACAGCTATTAATATTCAAGATATGACGTACGCTATTGAAGACAGCTTAACAATCTATGTTAAGATGGAAAGAAGTGTAGATGACAAAGAAGCTGCAAAAGCACAAGAATTGATTGAAGAAATCAGTGGTGTAAAAAGCGTTGAGTTTTCTACAAAAGATCAAGAATTAGATAAATTAATTGAAAAACAATCAGATGACGGTAAAAGTTTATTTGAAAGTTATAGAGAAAACAATCCATTAGGTTCTGCATACATAATTGAAGTTCATGATTCAAAGAAAATTGATACAATAGCAGATCAAATTAGAGATATTGAAAATGTTAATGATGTCTACTCTGGAGGAGAATCAACATCTTCACTCGTAGGGACTCTTGAAAATGTACGTAATTTTGGTGCGATATTTGTTATTGCATTAGTCATTATTGCGTTATTTATGATTTCAAATACAATCAAAATGACAATAACATCTCGTCAAACAGAAATTTCAATTATGAGAATGGTTGGAGCGAGCAACTGGTTTATTCGCTTACCTTATATGTTAGAAGGGATTTTCATAGGTATTATTGGCGCTATTATTCCGGTGATTATGATTGTCTTTGGTTATGATTTTGTATATCAATCAATTCAAGCATCTTTACCAGCAATATTGGTTTTAAGAGCACCAACACCATTCGTTTATGAATATTCGTTACTTTTAGTTGCGTTAGGTTCAGGCGTAGGGCTTATTGGAAGTTTCTTATCAGTACGTAAATTCTTAAAATTCTAAAGACCTTCTTAAGGTCTTTTTAATATTTTCTGAAATCGGTTAATCGAATTGACATGAGGGTATAATTCCCCTATAATGTGAACATTGAAAGTAGGGGTAAATATGTTGTCGAAAAAAGAAATCTTTAGTATTCCAAACATTTTATGTTATATCAGAATATTATTAGTCCCAGTATTCTTATATACATTTTTCATTCTCGATCACCCTCATGCCCATATGATATCTGCGGGTGTGCTGATTTTGTCGAGTTTGTCTGACTTCTTAGATGGATTTATCGCAAGAAAATTTGACATGATAACCGAATTAGGGAAGTTAATCGATCCAATAGCCGATAAGTTGACGCAAATTGTTGTCGCTTTAACACTCGCCTATACATATCCAAGTTTTTGGACTTTAGTAGCGATTATTATCGTTAAAGACAGTATGTTGTTAATTGGTGGTCTTGTTGTATACAAAAAGAAACATAAACATCTAGCTCAAGCCGAATTTCCCGGGAAAATCGCGACGGCTGTCTTCTTTGTCGTTTCTATATTATTAATTGCTTTTTACATACCAGGGAGCCCTCTTGCAGAAATTATGATCTATGCAACCCTTTTATTAATGTTTATCGCAATGATTTATTACGCTAAAGGATTAATTGCTTTATATCAAGATAATGAGACTGTCTAACAGTCTTTTAATTTACATTATATGATTAAGAAATAGCTTTATGCTTTATTTATAAATAAATATTATTTTTGACATAGTTCGCTTTTTATTATGTATATAATAATGAGGGGTGATGTAATGCGATTGAGGAGAAATTTAGGTATTGCGTTAATGTTGGCAGGCGTCATATTAACGATTAATCAATTTAACCAAGGATCAGAATTGTTTGATCAAATAACAAAAGCATTAGAATTGTATTGGCCATTACTATTAAGTTTTGTAGGCATATACATTGTCTCAACACCAAGAAGAAGACGTTAACTATAAAAATCGAGGTACTCAGTACCTTTTTTTCTTTATATGACTAGAATAAGAAAAATAGGAGAAAATAAATAAGTATGAATAATATTGAATATATATGTCGAGGCAACCACTTATAAAAAATGAATGTAAAACTTTATTTTTATAAAAAAGTTATGTATAATGAGCGCATATGGAGGAATGAAAAATGAAAAAAAGACCAATAGTATTATGTATTTTAGATGGTTATGGTTTAACTGATCGTATCGATGGTAACGCTGTTAAACTTGCTAATACACCAAACTTAGATGATTTAATGGGTGTATACCCAACAACAACAATAGATGCTTGTGGTAATGCAGTAGGGTTACCTGAAGGTCAAATGGGGAACAGTGAAGTTGGTCACTTAAATATTGGGGCAGGAAGAACTGTTTATCAATCATTAACTTTAATCAACAAAGCAGTTGATGAAGGAACTTTCTTTGAAAATGAAAAATTATTAAATGCAATCAAATCTACTAAAGAGAATAATTCTAAATTACACATTTGGGGATTATTATCAAATGGTGGTGTGCATTCTTCAAATGAACACATTTACGCTTTATTAAAATTAGCGAAACAAGAAGGATTAGAAAAAGTTTATGTTCATGCATTCTTAGATGGACGTGACGTAGCACCTGATAGTGGAGCTGACTTCGTACAAGAATTACAAGATCAAATCGATGCAATCGGTGTTGGTGAAATCGCTGTTGTTGCAGGACGTTATTATGCAATGGATAGAGATAAACGTATGGATCGTGTTGAGCTTGCTTATAATGCAATGGTTGGAAAAGATTCTCCAACATATGATAATGCTGTTGAATATGTAAAAGAATCATATGCAAAAGAAACATATGATGAATTTGTTTTACCAGCACATATCACTGGTGCAGCAGGTAAAATTGAAGATAATGATTCAATCATCTTTGCTAACTTTAGACCAGATAGAGCAATCCAAATGGCTACAGTTATAACGAATGATGTCTATGAAGATTTCAAACCAGAAAATAAACCACAAAACTTACATTTCGTATGTATGATGAAATATGCAGATACAGTCAATGGTGAAGTTGCATTTGCTTTACCAGCTTTAACAAATACTTTAGGAGATTATTTATCAACACAAGGAATGAAACAATTAAGAATTGCTGAAACAGAAAAATATGCTCACGTAACTTTCTTCTTTGATGGTGGTGTGGATAAAGAAATCGAAGGTGCTTCTCGTGTGTTAGTCAATTCACCAAAAGTCGCAACTTATGATTTACAACCAGAAATGAGTGCATATGAAGTTAAGGATGCATTAATTGCTGAATTAGATAAAGACATCTTTGATGTAGTTATTGTTAACTTTGCTAACTGTGACATGGTAGGACATACTGGTAATGTTCATGCTGCAATTCAAGCGGTAAGCGTTGTTGATGAATGTGTTGGTGAAGTTTATAACAAAGTCTTCGACTTAGGTGGAACTATGTTAATTACTGCTGACCATGGAAACAGTGAAAGATTATTAGATGAAGATAATAATCCATTTACTGCTCATACAACTAATAAAGTACCATTAATTTTAACGAATACACATTTAGAATTAGCTGAAGGTGGAAAATTAGGAGATTTAGCTCCAACAATGTTACAATTATTAGGATTACCTATTCCAGAAGAAATGGATGGAAAAAGTTTATTAAGATAAACTCAAGGTTCACATTTGTGAACCTTTTCTTTTTACTCAATTTATGGTATATTGTACAAAATAGGAGGTGTTTCTATGAAGAAATTAATGTGTTTAGGACTCATGTTTTTATTGATGGGATGTTCCTCACCAAAGGTAGAAACGACAATTATTGAAGTTGATGGAATTAAACCGATTACTTATGAGGAATTGACAACACACCTTAATGACGATGTAACATTTATGCTTTATATTGGTCGTCCAGATTGTGGAGATTGTCAAGAATTCTATCCAATGTTAAATGAATATGTCATAAATAATGATGTTGGACTCTATTATTTAAATATAAAAGAATTTAGAGATAGTGCAAGATCAGAAGACGCTACTGATGATGAAATTGCATTTTATGACAATATACAAAAAGAACTTCAATTTGATTGGGTGCCTACGATTCATATTATCCAAAACAATCAAATTATAGAAACATATCAATATCTTGATTTAAATTATTATGAAATAGAAGATCCAGAAAAACAAACTACTAAGAAAGAAGAATTTATATCTGAATTCAAAGACTTTATGAATTCATATTTTACGGTGAAATAGATGAGAAAATGCCCAAGATGTCGTGAGAAAGTTGAAACTAAGAATCGTTTTTGTCCACATTGTGGATACCGTTTTGACTACGCTAAACAAAAGAAAAAACCTATATCAACATTAACAGTATTTTTAATATTCTTTTCACTTGTTTTTATTCCAACTGCTTACACACGTGTTTTGTCTCAGTTAATGCAAGAAACAACAACACTTCAATCATTAACATCAAAAGAATTACCTGAACAACAAGCGAATGAAGCAACGCAAGTTTATAAAACGTACACAACGCTTACTGAGTTTGGTACAGACTATACAAATGTTCAACCGTATATTGATAGATTAAAAGCATTTGAAAGTGATCTATTTTCACAAACAAGCTTAACTTACAGCTTAGACCAATCTATTATTGTGTATAACAATTTCAATGTCTATTTTAAAATGATTTATGAAACTGTCATGTCTTCACATTTATCTATGAATGTGATTTATGAAGGTGATAGAAATGGTGATCACCTTGTCACATATCAAATTAAACAAACTGGAATGACATCATTTAATGAAGTGGTTAATGATGACATTATAACCGTCATTAATGAAGTGACACAGGATGAGAATCAATCATTATTTGATCGAATGTTATTAAGAGAAGCAGAATTTGAAAGTCGAAAAGAAAGAATTGGACACTATGGATTTGGTGTTTATGATGGACAAAATTCATTCGTTATTTATCGTGATGGAGAACTTTATAAAACAGTATTTAATTATGTTATGAAAGGCCAATAGGCCTTTTTTTCATAATGACAAAATATAGAGTTTCTTGTATAATGAGTGAAACGGAGGAAGTGTATGAAATTATTATCTAGTGATATGGATGGAACGATTATTGAACATCAAAGTGTTCGCTCTTCTCAAGATGCACAAATGTTACATCGTTTAAGAGAAGCGGGTCATCTTATAGCGTTTAATACAGGAAGAAATGAACAAGAGGCGAAAGCGGTAGTTGATGCGCATAACTTTATTTATGATTATCTCATTTTAAATAATGGAGGTCATATTGTAGACCAGTATGGGAATACGTTATTTAAGAAAGTGATTCCTTATGAGATAGGGAAAGATATAATCGAGTTGTGTATAAAGTCTGGCGTACATGTATTCTTTTATACAGGTGAAAGAACGTTAGGTTTCCATAAGGGGGTCACATATTTGCATACGGGTATGGGGCAATCTATTCTTGAAGATGTTGATTTTGTAGAAGAATACTCTAAGGGAAATGATTTTTATATTATTGCATGTCATCAAGATAATAATGAGGTAGACTTATTAACAGAAATTCAAAATCAAGTTAAGGCAATGTATGGGGAATTCGCTAACGGATGTTTGAATACATGTTATTTAGATATTACACCAATAGGATGTACAAAAGGAACGGGTGTTGATGTTATTAATCAATTGCACAACAATACACTCGTGACATACGGTGTAGGTGATTCGTTTAACGATATTGATATGTTCAAACACGTAGATCATGCATTTACTTTCCATGGTGTAGATGACCAAATCAAGTTACACGCTTCACATCAAGTTGAATATGTTTATGAGGTTATAGAAAAAATATTGGGGGAATAAATATGAGTTGGCAAGAAAAATTAAGGAATGTTGAACCTTATGTTGCTGGGGAACAACCAAAGATTAAAGATTTAATTAAATTAAATACAAACGAAAATCCTTATCATCCTGGAAGTTTGGTTAAACAAGCAATCAAAGACTTTGATGAAGGAGTTTTACCTTTATATCCAAATCCAGATGCTGATGGGTTAAAGTCTAAAATAGCGTCTTATTATGAATTAGAAAATGATCAAGTCTTCTTAGGTAATGGATCAGATGAAGTTTTGGCGTTAACATTTTTAACATGTTTTAATGGAGAAGAACCTATCCTTTTTCCAGATATAACATATTCTTTTTATCCTGTATATTGTGATTTGTACAAGATTAACTTTAAAACAATACCATTAAATGATCAGTTTAAAATGAATATAGATGATTATAAACAAAAGAATTCAGGTATTATCTTTCCAAATCCAAATGCACCGACAGGAGAAATGATCGGTGTAGATGCGATTGAAGAGATTCTAAAGTTTAATCAAGAAAGTATTGTCGTTGTCGATGAAGCTTATATTGATTTTGGCGGGACATCATGTGTTGAACTATTAAAAAAGTATGATCAATTGTTGATCATACAAACGTTCTCTAAATTTAGATCACTTGCTGGTATTCGTCTAGGATATGCATTAGGAAATAAAGATATTATTGCAAAGTTATACGATGTGAAAAACTCATTTAACTCATATCCAATTGATAGTCTAGCACAAGTGATTGGTTGTGCAAGTTTTGATGATACTGATTATATTAAAGAGAATGCAAACAAGGTTATTAAGACAAGAGAGTATACAGTAAAAGCGTTAAAAGAATTAGGTTTTGAAATGACTGATTCTTATACTAACTTTATCTTTGTGACTCATCCAAATCATGATGCAAACATATTGTTTACATCATTAAAGGAAAAAGGAATTTTAGTAAGATACTTTAATAAACCAAGAATCAACCAACATTTAAGAATCACTATTGGAACACAAGAACAAATGGAAAAAATGGTTGAAATTATAAAAGAATTGTTGAAAAAGGATTAATTTCCTTTTTTTTTATGCTTTAATCATTTACAATTTAAGTATATAAAGTTATGGGAGGAAATCTATGAAATTAGTTATACACGATTTTAAGGACGAGAATGAAGTGCCAAAGCAACTGTTTAATGATGATATTTATATGATTTATACAAAGCAGCCAAAAGGTGTTTGTATAGGTTGTTTTGGATGTTGGATCAATACCCCTGGAAAATGTATTATTAAGGATCGATTAAAAGATATGGGACAAATTTTTTCTTCGATTGATGAGTTAGTTGTTGTAAGTCATGTGTATTGTGGAGGGTTTCCTTCAGATGTCAAAACGGTTGTGGATCGTTCAATATCATATTTGTTGCCTTTCTTTAGAATGATCAATAAAGAAATGCATCACGTGCCAAGATATAAACAACAATTTAAGATGAGTGCCTATTTTTATGATTGTCAAAATATTGAAGAGGATGAACGTTTATTAACAAAGAGATATTTTGAAGCATTCTCAGTTAATTTTAATGCGAGTGAGTGCTGTGTTAACTTTGTAGATCATCTAGAGGAGATTCAATTATGAAAACATTATGTATAGATGCAAGTTCAAAAAAAGGTGCGAGTAATTCCGGGTATTTTATCAAAGTGGCTTCAAGAAAAATGAATTGTGAAGAAATAATAAGATTACCAAGGAATAAAAAATATGACGATGTGCTCAATAAAATAAGTGATATTGATCAACTGGTTATTGCATTACCTTTATATGTTGATGGGATACCAAGTCATGTTCTTATGTTCTTAGAAAGATTAGAAAGTTATTGTATAGAGAATCAAAAAAGTTTTAAGTTATATGTGATTGCGAATTGTGGTTTTTATGAAGGAGAACAAACATCAATCATGTTAGATCAATTAAAATGTTTCTGTAAGAAAGCAGATTTAATTTATGGTGGTGCTATTGGTATCGGTGCTGGAGAAATGCTTGGCTTTATTCGATATTTACCAATGATTGGACTCGTGATATCATTAATAGCTTACATTATAGCGTTTATTATAGAAGCGTTTCATCAATCACCTGATTTTATACACGTCTTATTAAGTCCTCATTATTTAACATTTTTGATTCAAACAGGGCTTACAATTATATGGAGTTATAAATCATGGTTTAAATTATTATCTTTTGGAAAGGCAGTGAGTGAAGAAAAGACAGTAAGCAATACATATACGACATTATCTTTCTGCCCAAAATGTTTATTTATTGTGATTGCTTCAATATTCTGGTATCTAAGACTCATATTTGTTCATAAAAAAAGCTTTACCACAATGTTCAATAAAGAACAAAATTATGTTTTTAAAGGGAAGTCAATTTAAGTTAAACCATCTTTTATAAAGATGGTTTTTTATATGATTATAAATGAAGGTTAATTTGCAATTATTCTTATCTCTATTTATATAAAATCTAAAGAAACTGTATTTACTATATTTGTAGGGAATGGTATAATCATAGTGTATCTATATGATATAAGGAGGAAGAGATATGAGAAAATTAGCATTGGTTTTATGTACAGTATTCTCGCTTGTTTTACTTGTAGGATGTACACAAGGAGCAACGCAAGGAACTGTAGGTTATGAAGACGGGACATATCGTGGTGGATATATTGATCCTGCGCAAGTAGAAGTAAACTTTGTTTTAAAAGATAACAAGTTTGCTGAATTTAAATTTAGAGCATTAGGTTATAAAGGTGAAGATTATTTAAAAACTGAAGACGCTAACCTTTCTGGAATTACTGCTCAATATCAAGCTTTAGCTGATTATTTAGTTGGTAAAGATGTAGAAGCATTAAAAGATTTATATACTCCAGAAAATATTGCAGAAGATACAGATGTTTTCTCTGCAGCAACACTTCGTAGTTCAAAAATGATTTCAGCGATCAACGATGCTTTAAATCGTGGATTATACGCATTAGCTGAATAATTTCACAAAAAGAATTATAGAAATAAGTTATATAAGATTGTTGTTTGTGGTGAACAACAATCTTTTTAATTATGTAAAATTTGAGATGACCTTGTCATGAAAAAACCTTTTCTTTATGAAAAATAAAGGTTTGTGGTATACTAGTTGCGGAGGATTAATCATGAAACAAGAAACAACAGTTATTTTTGATTTAGATGGAACGTTAATTAATACAGATTTGTTAATTAGAAAAACATTTGAATATGTATTTGCTTTATATAAACCTGGATATACTTTATCTGAGGAAGAATTGTTATCATTTTTAGGACCAACATTAACTGCTTCATTTTCAAGATATTTTAGTGAAGATTTAGTGGAGGAATTAATCCATTGTTATAGAGAATATAATCATGCTCATCATATAGATTATGTAACAATTTATGATAACGTTTTAGAAACATTAAAAACATTAAAAGAAGAAGGATATCCTTTAGCGGTTGTCACGACTAAATATTCTGTTGCTGCATATATAGGTTTAGATATGTTTGATATGAGAGATATGTTTGATATTGTTCTTGGAATGGATCAAGTTGAACGTGTCAAACCAGATCCTGATGGAATTAATAAAGTGTTAGAGATGACAAAAACAAAAAAAGCATTTATGATAGGTGATAATGAAAGTGATATTCTTGCTGGACAAAATGCAGGGATTCAAACTATTGGTGTGAGTTGGACGCCAAAAGGAAGAGACTATATTGAGGCATGTCATCCAGATTATATAATCGATGATATGAGTGAAGTATTGGATATTGTTAAAGGAGAGAGATAATATGACAGATTTATTAATTATCGGTGCAGGCCCAGCAGGGCTAACTGCAGCACTCTATGCAACACGTGCAGGTGCAGATGTTATTATTGTTGATAGTGGTGCCCCTGGAGGAAAACTCAATGTCACTGCAGATATTGAAAACTATCCTGGTATAACACAAAAAGGACCAGAACTTGCGATGTCTATGTATGAACACTGTTTATCATTTGGTGCTAAATATGAATATGCACAAATTGAGAGTGTTAAAAAAGTTGAAGATCATTTTGAAGTGAAGTCTGCAGATAAAACATATGAGGCGACATATGTTATGATTGCGACAGGAACGAAAGAAAGAAAAATGGAAATTCCTTTAGAAGAAGACATGATAGGAAGAGGTGTTTCGTATTGTGCAGTCTGTGATGGACCTTTCTTTAGAGGAAAAGAAGTTGCCGTTGTTGGTGGTGGGAATTCAGCAATTGAAGAAGCAATTTATCTTGCATCATTAGCTCAAACAGTACATGTAATTGTGAGAAGAGATGTATTACGTGCTGATCAATATTTGGTTGATAAAGCAAAAGCAAAAGATAATATTCAATTCCATTTCTTAAGAAAACCAGTGAGTGTATTGGTTGAAAATGATATGGTTAGCGGTCTTGAATTAGAAGATAGTCAATCTGGTGAGAAAGAAAACCTTTCTGTGAATGGAATCTTCCCATTCATCGGTTTAGATCCAGTGAGTGATATGTTTAAAGACTTAGGAATCTTGGATAACGAAGGATACATTCCAGTTGATGAAAACCAACAAACACAAGTTGAAGGGTTATTTGCGGGTGGAGATGTCACTGTTAAGAATTTAAGACAAGTTGTTACAGCGACAAATGATGGCGCTATTGTTGGACAATACGTAGCAGGACTTAGAAAATAAAGAAATGATGTCATCAATTGACATCATTTTTATATATTCATTCAAATTTAAACAAAATAGTCATTTAGAAAAGATTATAGTAATAATAAAGAAAATAGTAGAGTTTCTTTATAAAAATGTACACTTGAAGTTGGAATTTTGATATAGTATAGACAAGAAAGGGTGGTCTTATGGAAAAAATGGAATTGGTGGTTGTTACTGGTATGTCTGGAGCGGGCAAAACACAGGCAATGGCAGTCTTTGAAAATATGGAATATCAGTGTATTGATAATTATCCAGTCAGTTTATTAAAAGAATTTGGTGAATTAATTAGACGTTCTACAGAGTACTCCAAAGTGGCACTTGCAGTCTCTTTACAGAATGCGATCCTTGCAATTCGTATTCTCTCTAATATGGATTGGATCAGTTTAACAGTTGTTTTTTTAGATGCGCAAAATGAAATCTTGCTTTCGCGTTATAAACAAACAAGACGTTCTCATCCATTATTAATCTCTAATAAGGCAGCAACATTAACTGAAGCGATTACTTATGAAAGAGAAATCTCAGAACCAGTCAGTCAATTGGCTCATATCATTATTGATACATCATTGTTAAAGCCAACAAAGCTCCAAGGGAAGTTAGAAGGTTATTTTCATAAAGGACATCAAGAAGTCTTTAGAATTACATTTGTTTCATTTGGATATAAACATGGGGTACCTAAAGATGCAGATCTTTTATTAGATGTTCGTTTCTTACCTAACCCATTCTATATTGAGAGTTTAAGACCCCAAACCGGTAATGATAAAGAAGTTTATGATTATGTTATGGAAAAACCAGAAACGCAAGAGTTTGTGGAAAAAACAATAGAGTATTATAAATACTTACTTGCAAAGTATGAAGAAGAAGGTAAAATGGCTATGATTATTGGTATTGGATGTACAGGTGGACAACACCGTTCAGTAACACTAACAAATTATTTTGCGGATTATTTTGCAGAATATTATCAAGTTTATAAATGGCATAGGGATGCCGATCATTAGGAAGGTGTTTTATGATTTCGTTTGCACGTGAAGTAAAAGAGGAAATAGTTTTTAATGATTTTGATAGGTCTAGTGAAAGAGCAATTCTTGCTGCTATTATCAAAATCAATGGAACTCTGTCATTAAGTCAACAGGGTTTATCATTAACGTTAAGAACAGAAAATGCAAAGATTGCCTCTAAGATACACAAGTTATTAAAAGATTTATATCAACCAAGTATAGAATTTAGAGTTTCTAGAAAGATGAAACTTAAAAAGAATAATGTATACACATTACTTGTCTCTAAAGGGAGAGAAATACTAGAAGACTTATATATGATGGAAGGGTTAGGTTTTGTCCTTATACCAGATCGCCGTCTTGTAGAAACAGATAAAGATAAGCGAGCTTTCTTGGCAGGTGTCTTCTTATCATGCGGAAGTGTGAATAACCCTGACACATCTAATTATCACTTAGAAATGAGTGTTAATGAAATTGAATATGCAGAATTTATTCAAGATATTATGAATGGTTATGAACTGAATGCAAAAGTTATGAAACGCCGTAATAAGTATATTGTCTATTTAAAATCAGCGGAAAAAATAGGTGATTTCTTAAGAGCAATAGGGGCATCGCAGTCAGTCATGAATTTTGAAATTACTCGTATTGATCGTTCTATGGCCAATACAGTGAACAGATGGAATAACTGTGATATTGCGAATGAAGTGAAAGCAATGAATGCTTCAAGTGCTCAAATAGAAGATATTGCTTATGTTATTGATAAGGTTGGAATTGAAATCTTTGATAATAAAACTATTGATGTTGCGATTGTTCGTCTAGAAAATCCTGAATTAACATTAAATGAATTGGCTGGTGCCTATTTTGAAAGAACAGGAAAAACAATCAGTAAATCTGGGTTACACCATAGGTTTAAAAAAATAAAAGAAGAAGCATTAAAACTTCGTCAAATGGAGAATGAATCATGAGTGATGTCAATTTAAAGTTTGGTAAACGTATTAAAGAGTTACGATTAAGACAAAATATATCTCAAGAAGAGTTAGCTTTTCGTTGTCACTTATCAAAGAACTACATCTCTGATGTAGAAAGAGGGACAAGAAACATTACATTAAAGGTTGTGGAAAAGTTTTCATATGGATTAAAAGTACCAATGCACTCATTATTTCAGTTCCAAGATGTTCATGATGAGTCAATAAATAATTAATAGAATATGACAAAGGAGTGTTGTATATGTATTATAGAAGCGGTGGATTTTTATATTTTTTAATTGTTATGTTTGTTATATTGATGCTATTTAGATTTTTAATGCCAATCTTTATTTGGTTATTACCAATATTTTTAGTGTACTGGTTAATCAGGAAATTATTCTTTAAACCAAAACAAAAAACAACATATGATTATACATACTATGAACAACGACAAGACGATGAAACAATCAATAATGACATTATCGATGTTGATTATCGTGTTGTTGATGAAGAAGAGGAGAACTAATCATGTATTGTCGTAAATGCAATAATGTTATTAGTGAAGATATGAATTATTGTCCACATTGTGGAACATCAACTCAATATAAAGATGATGGAATGGTTTCACAAATAGGTGGCTATTATGAACCCATAGGACAGCAGTTGTATCCAGTTGAAGAAAATGAAGTTTATGAATTTGGAAAGAAGCAACAAAGACCATTTTCAAAAAAGAAAATATTGATATTAAGTTTAATCATTGTGATCATCACAATGATTGGATTTGGATATACGTCTGTACAACCTTATCTATCAGATTTAATAGAAGTCCCAAGCGAACAAAACCTTAATGTTGGTTCATTAGGGAATGAATCTCACGTTGGAAATATAAACCGTGGTGGTAAGGTCATCACTTATGGAGATATGGTTTATGTTATTAATATAGAAGGTCAAATCGTAAGAATGGATACTTCGTTTGAAAATCATAAGATTATCATTGATACACCATCACAATATCTTAATATTGATGATGATGTTTTGTGGTTTGTAGATGAAAATTATCATTTATGGAATGCATCATTAGAAGGAACAAATAAAACACAAATCTTAGAAGATGATATTTATTATCCAGTCTTCGCTAATGGGATACTTTACTTCCAATTGGATAAAGATAATGAATCTATTTACAAAATGAATATGGATGATTATTCTATTAAGAAACTTAATGATAGACAATCGTATAACATTAATGTTGTTGGTAACGTTATTTACTATACAGGATCATCTGGGATTTATCGTATGAGTACGGATGGGCAAGGCGATACTCTTATTGTTGATACACCAACAGTGAATTTAATTTACCAAGATCATTATTTATATTATTTTGATACAAATAATTATACAATTAATAGATGTGATACATCGACTTATAGAGTTGAGGTCATCATTGAAGATGTTGCTGACATGAGTAATATGTCTAGTGAAGCAATATATTACTATACACGTCAAGGTATCCTTTATGAATATAACATTGAATCAACTTCAATCATTGAAGTTGCACGTGTGTACTATAATGAAGTCTATGTTATTGGAGACAAGCTTTTTATATATGATTCTAGCATGGCGGAAAGAGGAATCATAATTGACCCTAAAACCGGTCAATACAAAACAATAATCGTTCCCCAGATCGGAGATTATGTATAATGGTATTAGTTGTGGCAGGCGGGGCTACTGAAATGCTTATGAATATTATTTTAAATATTAAGAATCCTTTTATTTCTTACTTGGGACTTATTAAACAAAAAGAAATATATAGTTTTCTTTACATAGAGACAACACTTGAACAAAGTGCTGTCATCAATTTAATAAAGTATGACATAGGGCAAAAAACAAAAGGATCATTATTTTATGAAATCTATCCTATTTATAATGGTAAAATAGATTTCAATTACTTCTTATCTTATGAAGAAAAAGATAAAATAGCTTATTATTTAAGTGATCCTGATATAGGTGATATGGAAATATTAAAGTATAAAGAGAGTGTTGGAATATAACAACATTCTTTTTTTGTCGTTATAAGGGAGACCAGCAATTAATGTATGTCTTTTTTTTAATATATGTTATAATAGGGCATATATTAAATTGGAGTGAGATTATGTTAATAAAAGAGATCTTAGAAGCAACAAAAGGGAAACTATTATCTGGTCATTTAGAGACTAAAATAAAAGGTTTTTCACAAGATACAAGAAAAATAAATGAAGGTGATATGTATATTGCCTTAATAGGAGAAAATACTGATGGACATCAGTATATAGAACAAGCTTTTTTAAATGGAGCATGTGCTGTTTTAACTTCAAAAGAAGTCAATTATCCAGATAAAGATGTGATTTTAGTTGAAGATACATTTGATGCTTTAACAAATATGGCAAAATATATTAGAGAAACAAAAGATGTTAAAATCGTTGGGATTACAGGGAGTGTTGGTAAAACAAGTACAAAAGATATGATTTATTCTGTAGTTAAAACACAGTATAAAACATTAAAAACACTTGGTAACTATAATAATGAAATAGGGTTACCACTCACAATGTTAAGATATGATGATGAAGAAGTGATGATCTTAGAAATGGGTATGAACCATTTAAATGAAATTAGTCATTTATCTCATATAGCAAGACCACATGTTGCAGCAATCACGAATGTTGGGACTGCTCATATTGGTGAACTTGGGTCAAGAGAGAATATCTTAAAAGCGAAGATGGAAATCGTTGATGGAATGAGTCTTGATGGAACACTAATCATTAATAATGACAATGATATGTTATGTACTGTATCCCCAGATTGTCATGTGATTAGAGTCAGCGTTAGTGAACAAGGTGATGTCTTAGCGCATAATATAGAGTTAGGAATAGAAAGTTCTACATTTGACTATATCAGTGATGAAAAAACATATAAGGTGTTTGTCCCAGTTTCAGGAGAACACTTTGTGCACAATGCGCTCGTTGCTTTAGCAGTAGGAAAAACACTCAATATTCCTGTTGAAAAGTGTATTGAAGGTATTAAAAACTTTGAACTCACAAAAAATAGAATGGATGTTATGACAATTAATCATGATATTAAAGTGATCGATGGAACATATAACGCAAATGTTGATTCAATGAAATCAAGTTTAAATGTTTTAGCACAGTATAAAACAAGAAAAATTGCTGTTTTAGCAGATATGCTAGAGTTAGGTGAATATGAACAACAATTACATGAAGAAGTAGGTGCACATGTTGCTTCACTACCTATTGATGTCTTATTGTGCGTTGGTCCAGCAAGTCAGCATATTGTATCAAAAGCGAAATCATTAGGATTTGAAATGGCATTACATTTCGAGGATAATGATTCATTAAAAGATTATTTAAATGATTATATTGAAGAAAAAGATACACTATTAATTAAAGGTTCAAATGGTATGAACTTAAAAGAAGTTGTTCTATATTTAAAGGAGAGATTATAATGAAAAAAGTGATTGTACTATGCGGTGGACAATCAAGTGAACATATTGTTTCAAGAATGTCTTGTCAATCAGTTATGAGATATATAGATAAATCCAAATATGATGTCTCATTAGTTGGTATTGATTTAAATGGACAATGGTTTGAATTAGACCAATCATTAGATGTTTTAACTGGTGATAACTGGTTATCAGGAGCGAAAGATATTCATGATGTTTACGGTTATATCAAACAATTTGATATTGCTTATCCTGTGTTACATGGTTTGTATGGTGAAGATGGAACAATTCAAGGTTTATTTGAATTGGCACAAATCCCATATGTCGGGTGTAGAGTATTAGGGTCAAGTGTTTCTATGGATAAAATCTATACAAAGAAAGTCTTAGAAACTGCAGGTATCCCACAAGTCAAATCATTATATGTGAAAAAGCGTTATGACAATACGTTAGTTGTTGTGAGAAAAGATTTCAGTGAAACGACACAAATTCTAGAAGAAGTGACGAATGAACTTGGTTTCCCTTGTTTTATTAAAGCAAGTAATTCAGGATCATCTGTTGGATGTTATAAGGTAAGTGAACCTGAAGATTTATTGAATAAATTAACTGAAGCAGCTAAATATGATAGAAAAATAGTTGTAGAAGAATGTATTGATTGTATAGAATTAGAAGTGGCAATCCTAGGTAATGATGACCCAATTGCTTCACGTGTTGGTCAAATTATGCCTCATGGTGAATTCTACACATTTGAATCGAAGTATGAAGATGCTGAAAGTCAAACATGCATTCCAGCAAAAGTAGAACAAAGTATTCAAGATAAAATCAGAGAATATGCAGTTACAGTTTTTAAAGCTGTTGATGGTCATGGATTAAGTCGTGTAGATTTCTTCTTAGATAAGAAAACAAATAATGTTTATCTAAATGAAATCAATACTATGCCAGGATTTACTCATATTTCAATGTATCCAGAATTAATGGGTGATTTTGGTATCCCATATAGTGAGCTTATAGATCGTTTATTAGCTCTTGCATTAGAAAGATAAAATAAAGCATATCTCCCCTAAAATAATAAGGAAAGATATGCTTTTTTATTTATATATTAATAAAAATTCAGCTGGTTAATAAATATCGGTATTATTGTGTAAATAGTCACTATGAATGATCTTTAAAGAAGATATAATTTTCTAACCAAAACAATGCAACAATTGGTATTAAAG